>CALVKI010000041.1 GCA_944332635.1 uncultured Bacilli bacterium | reverse complement strand
GAGATATTAGAGAAAAGTCCTATGATAAAATCGTACAAAGTATTTTAACATATCGTGAGGAAAAGTTTCCACAGGTGTTAGAGATAGAGAAAAATTTATCTTCTTATCCTTTTGGTGGTTGTGGTGGCGATGCAAAACAGTTATTAAAAACGTATACTAGTTTAAGGAGATAATATTATGGTGCAGAAAGATGATATTATGGTACAAAAAGATGATATTAACAAAAAAACTTATAATGCTATTGCTGATATTTATGTGGAAGAAGCAAGTTTAGATCACGAAGATAAGACTTATCTTGATTCTTTTTTGAAAACCGTTTCTGGAAATAAAATATTAGATTTAGGATGCGGTCCTGGTATCTTATCCAAATATTTATCGAATTTAGGTTATGATGTTACTGGAGTTGATTTTGCAGAGCAAATGATTTCTATTGCTAGAGGAATAGCTCCTGATGCAAAATTCATTGTTTCTGATGTTGCTAGTTTAGAATTAGATGATAAATTTGATGGGATTGTACTTGCTCATTTTTTAATTCATTTTAGTAAAGAGGAAAATATTCGAATATTAAATAAATTACATAATTTTATGAATCCAGATGCATCTTTGTTTATTCAGTTTTCTGCTAATTTAACACCTGGTATTCAGGATGAACCTTTAGATGATACTGGAGAGTTAAAGATGTGGAGATACTCCTATGATGAAGGTAGTATGTTAGAACTATTAGATAATTGTAACTACGATACTACTTTTTCAGAGACTAAAGGAAAACTTGTCACCATGATATCAAAAGCCAAAGTAAAAGAAAAATCACTAAACAACTGTTAGTGATTTTTTGTATGTGCTTGATTATTTTTCTGAAGTTCCAGGTGTATTATTTGAACTTTTAGGCATACCCTTTTCTGATTCATTAAGATTTCTATTTTCTACTGGCTGATCTACTGTGTAATTCTTTGGTATTGTTGGCAGTGTTGCTGGGCTTACTGTTATTGGCTTTGCTGTATTTTTATTTTCTATATATTTTTTTATGCCTTCATTTAATTCTCTTTCCATTTCACTTCACCTCTTACTTCTATACTGCAATGACTATGATAGTTATTCCAAATATTACAACCATTGCTAAAAATATATATAATAAAATCCTAGATATTCTTAAGTTTCCTTTTCTTTTATCATTGGCTTTTTCTAAACTTGTAATCATAGCATCCGTGTCGTTAATTCGTTGATCTAGAAATCCAATTTCAGAATCATAATTTTCCAAATGACTATTGATAAAATCTATTAATTCTTTTCCTGTTCTTGTATATTCAATTTTATAAGCCTCATGTGCCATAATTGCAAATAATAAACTACATAATAATAATGCCACTAAAATTATACCAAATATAGTAATTAAATAGTCTATATTCTTAAGTCTATCTAACAGTTCAAATATTAAACTCATAATTGCAACTAGTAAAATTGATATGCACGTGATAATACTCTCAGCTTTCTTATACAAATTTTCTTCTCTTTTACTTTCTAAACTCAGCGTATTACTGGAATACTCAATGACTCCTTTTTTCATTTGAATTTCTCGATTGCGTTGTTCTTCTTCAGAAGATTCTTGTTTATATTGTTCTTTTTCTATTGCCTCTTGATTTTCTGTCTTACGCATATTTTTCTCCCCCTGCTTGAATTATACCATAACTATCTATATAGTTAAACAAAAACTTCTGTTTATTATTTTTTATGCGTTGCCCCTTCTTAACTTTGTCTTTATATGTTGTTTTTCGAATCTTACGCTAAGAGGGCGATGAAAATCATCTTTTAAAATCATTAAGTAAAAATCGATTCCTTGTGTTGTATGTTAGCTCTGATTGAGGAAAATTGCAAGTATAAGTTTCTTAATCCAACAATTAAATTTACTGGTATGCAAGCAACTATAAATACCATTGTCTATCGCCTCAAGAAACAAATCAATTTTGACACACTTTGAGATTTTACAGAGGCTCTTTCTTTGGCAATCTTTATTTTTGTCTAGAGTCAAATCTTATCTATAATATATTCCTTTATCAAATTGTTATAATTCCTTTCTTTGTGATGCTGTACTTTTATTTTTACATTATATTTTTTACTTAATTTCATAAAATATTGATTAATTAGCGACTCATCAAAATTAAATATATATTCAAGAAATAATTTGTCTTTTGATTTTTCTTCTACACAATTTTTAATAATATAATCATAGTCATCTTGTAACTGATTTATTAGTTTATCTTTTTTCCATAAATCTAGATGAAGAAATATTTTATCTAATTCCTTATGAATAATATTTTTGCAATATTTAAAGTCTATCCCATAATAGTCACTATAAATATTTTTATCCATTTTGTTTTGTTGCATTTTAATTAAAGATAATAGCATACAATGTATTGCAAAACTCATTTCATCTCCATTAATATTCATTTCAAGAAATAATTCAAACGAGCTTTCATCTTTATTTTTTAATGTTCTAAGTAATAGTAATGCTGTCGCTTGTCCTACAATACATGGAGGCATTTCTCTTTTTTTGGGTTTTGTATATTCAAACGAATAATTTGATATATCTCTTATAATGTTACATCCGTTATGAGCAGACATTCTAAATATTTCATGTAATTTAGTATAGCAATTGATTTTTTCTGCGTAGCTCAAATATTTATTAGTATAGATTTTATCATAAATTTTTTCAAAATATTTACTATTATGATGAAGAAGATATCCTTCTATCACTTCTGAAAAGCTAGTGTATGTATAATCATTTGTTAAAGCATAATGCTCTTGAATTTCTATATTAGTTATTATTGAAGATAATCTATCTAAATATTTTTTTACTTCATATTCGTTTTTGAGATCTGCTATTTTGTTAGTTAAGTCATCAAATATATAATCTATATTGTTGTAAGGAATATAAATATTATGAAAATTGAATCTTGAAAGCAACCAACTGTAACATTGCATTGCTCTAATAACTTCACCATAATATAAGAAATGTTCTATTATTTCAACGAAATCATTAATAATTGACGGAGCATAACTCATATTTAAATGATAGTTTTGCACATCTTTTGGAATATTAAATAATAACCTATCAATAACATTTTCATACATGTACACATTTTTCATATATGAAATGTTTTTTTCAGCAATTAACCCAATGGTATTATCTTTTAAGTTAAACAATAATTTATTTTCATAAGCCCGTGGTGGAATATTATTAATTATATTATTTTTAGCTTCATTATAATATTTACAATAAAGTCGCTTTATATATTTTCTTGTTGTTAAAAATATTGTTCCAATTTTATTAATTATATATATTAAAATATAAATAGATAAGAAAAAGAGCATGATTAATATATTAGCAGATTTTTTATTAATCATTAGTATAATATTAATAATCATTATTGTATATAAAGCAAACATAGGTATATAAAATCCTTGAAGTTTCTTTCCAAAAAGCAAATCTGTTTCTTTTTCTCCCAAAATATATTTGCTTTCTATACTTGCAATTAATGATAAAACTGCGGTTGTTAAAAAAGTACTGCTAATTTGTGCAATAACCAAATCTTTATACATTTCTTTATATTTTATTAAATTAATTTCTATGGTAAAATTTTCTTTAATAGAAACAACTCCTACCATAGAGAGTATATAGAAAAAACTAATTAATACCATAATTATCATAAATAAATGGTTAATACAATCTAACATTGGTGTTATTCTATGTTCATTTTTTAAATACCAGTTTTTTATATTCCATTTTATTTTTTTTAATCTTCGTCCTACCTTCATATGCTATCCATCCCCCAAAAAGCATTAATTAACTTGAAATATTTCTTTTAACAATTTCCAATTCTCATTTTTTATACCTTTTGTATATATAGTTTTACTAAAAATATTTAGAAAAATTAATTTCGTGCGTGTATGTTAGCTCTGATTTAAGAAGATTACAAGTACACTTATAAAGTTTCTAAAATACCATGTTCTAAGTCATCAATATTATACATTGTTTCTAGCTCATTAAATGTTTCCTCTAAATTTTTTCTAGCACTATTCCAACCGGTGCCATCAGTAAACCATATAAATGTTACACCTTCAACTTTTTTAGATTCTTGTGCTAACATTTTATAACTTCTCGCAGTTTCATTTAATTTAGAGCCACCACTAGAATAAAAATTTGTTTCTATCACATATACTTGATTATCGTTTTTTAGAACAAAATCAAATCTTTTTGTTGAAACATTGTTTCCTGACATCGCACTTAAGTCAAGGTTCCACTTCTTTTCTATATCTTTTAAATACATTTCTTTAAAATAATTAACATCTTTCTTATAACCTGCTTTGATTATATATGATTCAACTAGATTTTCCATTAGATGTCCACCGCGATTTTTTCTGCCATTAGAATCTAGACCGACCTCAATTCCTAAAACATAATCATATAAATTATTTATAATATGATTTTGTAGTAAATCAAATAGACCACTTTCTCTCATAAATCTAATATAATCTTTCATGGAATAAACCATTTTATCAAACTTAAATAAATATTCATTTATTTCGTCTTTAACAAATATTTCTCTTGAGCGAACTGCAAGTAGTAACGGAATACATTCTAAAGTTTCAGGATATTTAATTAAGATATTTTGAAATTCTTCTTCAATATTTTTACTGCCAATCAATGAATTTAATATATTAAGCTCTACCTTTACTTTATCAACATTTTTGTATATCTTTTCAAAATCAACATAGTAAGTGTAATTTGATATACTTGTTTTAAATTTACTTAACCACTCATTAAAATTTCTCATCGAAACTCACCCCTCCAATTTATATGCATGTGCAATTTCTTTAGTAACTAAATTAGTTATTAATAAATCATATGGTTGTATTACATTTTTGCCCTTGCTTTTTTGTATTTTAACATTTGTAGTTGGTAACCACAAGCATACAAATGTTGAATCTCCAGGATACACAGAATAGCGTGTTGCTCCAATTGTTAATATCATATTTTCTGTATCAAATTCTTCTGATATAAAATTCATTTTTTATCACTCTCCTTTCTTCTAATCGTTAAATCTAAGTATTCTTTTTCTTTTTCGATGCCAATATATTGTCTATTTAATCTACTAGCAACAATTCCAGTTGTACCACTACCATTAAAAGGGTCCAGAATTAAATCTCCTTCATCAGTTGATGCTAATATTATTTTTTCTAATATTACCATTGGTTTTTGTGTTGGATGTTTTCCACATTTCTTCTCACTTGGTTTAGTCAAAGCAGATTCCCAAACGTCCTTCATTTGTTTACCACCATTTATCTTCTTCATTAACTCATAATTGAATTTATGTTTTGCTTTTTTTATGTCTTTTTGTGCCCATAAAATTGTTTCTGTAGAATGAACAAAACATCTACAACTTATATTAGGAGGTGGATTTAATTTTTTCCATGTAATGTTATTTATAATTTTAAATCCTTCTTGTTCTAATGCCATACCAATTGAATATATATTATGCATAGTACCGCTAATCCATATTGTTCCATCATCTTTTAACACTTGATAACATAGTTTAATCCAATTTCTATTGAATGTATGCTTTTCCTCAATATTTTTCTTCTCATCCCATTTTCCCTTGTTAACTGAAACCATTTTTCCACTATTACATGTTATACCATCTCCTGATAAAAAATAAGGAGGATCGGCAAATATCATATCAATACTTTGTGGTTCAATATTTTTAAGTATTTTCAGTGAATCACCTTGTATGAGTTTAAACTGCTGTTTATCATAATAGTATTTTATTTTATTTAGCACATTACTACCTCCAGTGTATAATCTTATAATAAGAAAAATAATTTATCATAAAACTATTCTTCTAGCATCTGTTGATGCGTTAATTGATAAAATCTTTTTGTAGATTCTGCATCATTTGCTATATTTGCCATAGCTAAAATATAGTCTATATTCGTTTTAGAATCAGTTGGTATCTTAGCTTCGATAGTTTTTCTTAAAAGTAAAGTTAGCGGTTCTCCAATGGCTTGTTTATAATTAAAACCAATTAACTGCATAATAGTTAAAGTTTCTACAGATAAAATCTTTTTAAATTGTTCTAACTGTTCTTTATCATCTTCCGGAATCAAACCAGATAATATTGGTAATAAGTTATCTGTAATGTATTTTATATCAGCTTCTGTTATTTTTTGGGCAACTAGTTCTTGTTCATATGCTTGAGCTATACTTTGAATTTCTGACTTATCATTTAATAAATCATATATTATTTCTTCAAGTTCACTAATTGTTTCTTTATATTCCTTTTTTGATTTAGCAGCTTTTATTTTTGTACTAATTATACTAGCACCGTTTCTAGTAGCTGCTTCTACTAAGTTTGCACCTAATTGTGCAATAATTGGATTGTTCATTTTATCACCTCTAAATATATTATATAGCCTTAACTATTAGAATCCTTCTTTATTTTGAAAATTTGTAATAATAACTTCTTCTACTTTTCCACGCTTTTTGCCATTTGAATTAATATTTCTTTTAGCTTCAATTACATGAATATTATAATCCTTATAAAGTTCATTTATTAACTTTGTGTTATGATTAGATAACATTACATAGCACCCTCGTTCTGATAAATCTTTAAACACTTTAGCAAGTCTCTTCTGTTCCTCTTTTCCGAATCCATTTTCAGTATAACTATTAAAAGTAGATGTATCAGAGTCATACGGTGGATCAAAATAAACAAAATCTCCCTTTTTAGCATCTTTTACGGCTTCTTCGAAGTCAACTGATAAGATTTTTACGTCATTATAATTTAAATATCCACATATAATACCTAGGTTTTGTCCTTCATAAGTATTTATTTTTGTTTTTTTACCAAAAGGGACATTAAATTCATTTTTACTATTTACTCTATACAACCCATTAAAACATGCTTTATTTAAATAAATTGTACGAGCAGCTCTCTTATAATCCGCTAATCTATTAAATGTCTTTTTATCCCTATCTAAATTTCTAACTTGATAATAATATTCTTCAGAATGATTTGTTTCATGATGATTTAATTCTCTACACATCGCTTCAAACTTTTTTTCATCTTTAATACATTCAAAAACATTTATAAGTTCCTTATTAAGATCATTGATAATAGCTTTTTTTGGTGATAATTCAAACAACAAAGCTCCGCCACCAACAAATGGCTCATAATATGCATTAAATTCATTAGGAACATATTGTTTTAATTTATCTATTATCTGTCTTTTTCCACCAGCCCATTTCACAAATGGTTTTCCTTTAATCATGCCTTACCGCCTCCTATAAATTACTAATTTGTTTTGAAATATCTTGTCTTCTTTTCTGTTTTTCTTTCATTTCCAATTTATCTATTAAAATTTCTTCAATAGCATTTTTTAGAATAGGGAATATCTGTTGACATTCATCTTCAGATAAGTTATGTACACCATCACTTATTTTAGTATAAATAATATTAAAACCATGTTCAAATAGTATACTAGGTAGATGGTTTCTTATTTTTTTTAATTTGTTTTCCATTCGTAGTTTTTTAAAATCTTCTAAAGACAGATCTATACTTTCTTTATTCTCATTATATGTATCTAGTAATATTTTCTCAAAAATTCTTCTTAAATATATAATTGCTCCTATGCATGTATTAAAACTATATAATGAGCATGCGTTTTTATAATACCCTTCATATTCTTCATCTAACATTTTTAGAAAAGTTCTATTATTAATTTCTTCATTAAGATCATATATAGAGGGGTATTGTCCTACCTTCATAATTGTTGAATCATCAATTTTTTTAAATATTACTAATAAATTATGTTCACAATCTGCTTGAGCTCTTACCGAAAAATAGTCTACTCCTGACAAGAATTCTTTTACTGAATTACAATACTGGATATTATTAGGCCCCCAATATACTTCTACGAATTCTGAATTTTGGAAGCAAAAAATCCTTCTTTTTTTACATATTGGGCAAAATAATTCCAATCGATAATCATTATATGGGAAAATATCACACGTTTTGTTGCTGTTATCTAACTTTATTTTTTTGTATAATGGGTATAACATTAACTGTTCATTAAAAAAGTTATTAGGTGGGCATGAACTTCCTAACGTCTTTACCTTAAAACTAATATCTTTATAATCTATAAACTCTTTTACCATCAAGTTATTTTACCTCCTTTTTTTACTATAAAATATAGCTGATTTTTACATTAATAATATTTTATCATATAAAAATTATTTTATAAAATATGTTATACTATTTTTTCATGTGATGTCCTCCTCCATGCCATTCACCTGTCGCAAGCCATATTTCATAAAAATATAACCATTCTTGTGCCCAAGGAATAATAGTTTTGGCAATTGAAAGTGAATAATCAAATTCATGTGGCATATGCAAACACATTACAACCATTTGCTTTTCTGGATCGATTTCAAAGTGGTGTGGAAAATCAGGCTTCTCTATACCAAGTATTTTTTCACCAATCATCATAACTTTAGGTCTAACTCCACTTTTGCATACTATTTTAATTTTATATTCTCTAGATAATGGTGTTGGCTTTATCATTCCAATCCAAATTAATCTATTTCTTTCAAACTTACATTCAGTACCCGGATATTCCTTTTGAATTAAGTATTTTTGAAATATAAGGGGTATCTCTTTCTTTCTAAAAAAACTTTTACTAATCATAAAAAGTATGATCCTTTACTCTTTTATTATCATTATTTAAATTTACTGTTAATCCATTTGTTAGGCCAGCAGAATATAATTTATTATTTTTTCTAGCTTTATACATTTCATCAGCATACGTAGTTATTGCGCGTTTAACAGGAGCCTCTCCTAGCACTTTTTCATAATGTTTACTAATTTCATCTATACCGACTTTTTTCAAAGGTAGAACAAGTAAATCATTTTTAGCTTGTTTAATCCAGCTTAATAATAAGTCATGCCTTATTGGATATTTTTTCCATTTATCTGCAAAATTTTCTTGACTCATAGTTGGATTTGCGACCCAATAATCTCCATCTTTTATTTCTATATAATCCGCCATATGCGTCAGTATCGTTGATAATGCTTCAAAAAGGTTATTTTCGCCACAATATGCTTTAGCTGCTAATGTTGTAATAATGATTGAAATTGGTGCATTATCTTTATCTCTTTGAAATAAAACATCTCTATGACGTTTTAGAATCTGAACAGCCATTTGCAGTGGTGTTTTCACTTGATATGTAGGAACATCTTTTATTTCTATTTTATTATTTAATGCAAACTCTTTTTTCTTTTCTTCTAAAATTTCTTTCATTTGTTGTTCAAACCAAGTATGATATCCGTATGGATTGCTGTACTTATCCTCATACATAGTGTTATTAATTTTATGAGTTAATCTAACATCTGTTTTATCTGGCTCTTTATAAATACTTTTCGGAACGCATGGAAGAATGTCCATATGAAACTCATTATATTGCATTTTCCAACATCTCTTTCCTTCACCTTCCTTTAAAATTTTTTCATAATATATTTTATTTTCTTTAAGTCTGTCCCCAACTATGTTTTTAATTTCTGATGCACTTAATTCTTGACCATTTTTAAGTAAACATACTAAATCTATATCGTAATCATCCTTATCAGAAATTGGTTTGTTTGTTGTTCCTAAATTTATAGAACCTTGTGGCATAATTACTATTTCATATGGAATTCCCTCGGAAAGCCATTTGCCAACAGATTCGTAACTATCAACAGCTTTATCAAGCATCGTTGGTGTAATACTTATTTCATATGCAATCTTTTTAAGAATTGTGTCAATTTGTTTTTCTTTATCAGTCATTATTAGTACCTCCTATCTCTAATGTTTTAAAAAAGCCATCATCATCGTCATAAATCTCTAATATCGGATGAACTGCTGGCATATGTCTTCTGCCAAGTTCAAAAGCAGCAGAAACTGGCATTGCTGGAAACACCGATACTCGATTAGCTTTATCATTATTTTTTATATGATCGCAAGTTAACTGAAACTCTTGCCAAAATGCTTTTAAATCGTCTAAGCTTTTGATACAGTCCACTCCTATTCTTTTTGCCCTGATATGATAAATAATATCCGATTCAAATACTTTTGTGACTCTACTAAAATCAATTTCTGCCGTTAATGAAATAACTAATGCAATTCTTTTACCTTTATTAATCATTAAACGTTCTGTAACAAATGAATTAGTTATTTTATTTTCCAACCAATTCCAAGTATCTGGTATTCTAAATTTTTGGTAAATATCGATCACTTTTTTATCCCCTAATAATGAGCCCAGCTTTGCAATCAAAGGTATTGGCGCTAATGGAAATATCGCCAATTGTAAATTAGGTTCATTTTGATACAAGTTAAAAATTGTATATCTAAATTGTTTTTTTAACTCATGCTCTACCATATTCCAATATTCTTCGCTTTTATAATTAGCAGAACAATTTATTTTGATTATAATACCGTGTGTTGATGCGGGATTTTTTTTGTTTGAACGAACCGCTGAAACAGCTTGAGAATAATCAATGTTAATATCGATTTTATTTTTTATAGGTGCCTCAAATAATACAACATCTACTTTTGGATAGTTCATTCCATTCAACAGAAACTCCACCTCTTGCTCTTGTTTTTCTTTCATATCGATAAGTCTTTTGATAGTATATTCTTCTGGCCTTGAATCTATAAGTGCGTGATGTTCTTGACACAATAACATTAAATTTTCAAGTTTATCCGATAGTTCGATTGAGTTATCATTTCCTCTTGGTCCATCTGGTGCAGAAGCTACTATGTGTGCAATGTTAGTATTATTAAATTTGGCTAAAGTTACTGAATCGATAAATAATGCTTTATTACACCCAGAAAATTGGCATCTCCCTCCTGCCTTAGCAATAAGCATATATTTTGTTAGACAGCTTGGACTCGGTCCTCTATTACTTGTTTTTGACATACTTAATTCCTCCTATTTTTTAATATGTTAATTTTAGTATTATCACTCCATATCCAGACAAAAACATACCATATTTCCATTCACTTTGCAATATTTTTTTGATTTTACTCTTAAAAAATAAGAATAAAAGACTTTTTTGTTGACTTTTTCCGTTATATATAGTATCTTTCTTAGTGGAGGGATAATATGTTTGAGTATATTAAACTAAAAAATTATAAATCTTTTAAAGATGTTGAGCTGAATTTGTTAGATCGTAGAAACAATCCAAAAAAATTAATCCTAATTTACGGAGAAAATGGAATTGGAAAATCAAACATCGCCTCTGCCTTTTTTATGTTATCAGAAACATTACGAACTATGGATGTCCGAGATCTTATGGAATCTTTACTCTCTGAAAATTCCGATAATGTTTTTAACGATGTAGAAGAATTAAAAAAATACTTTCAAGCACGCTATAAAGATATAGAAACTTTAATTAATGAAAACAAAACAATCTCATCAGTAGAGCCCCTGTATATGGAATTTGGTTTTAGATTAAGGGGGAAAAGTGGAAGATATATTTTAGAAACAAACAATTCACAAATAATTCACGAACAATTAGAATATACAATATCAAAAAACAGAGGTATCTATTTTGATATAACTTGTAACAAACAAATCATCAATAATAATATTTTTCTAGATAAAGCTTCATATCGGTCAATTAAAGAAGCCTGTTTAAAGTTTTGGGGAAAGCATTCTCTTCTATCAATATTACTTCATGAATCCGATGATAAATCAGAACAATATATTAAGCAAAGTCTTATTAAAAATTTTAATATTGTATTGAATTTTTTCTCAAAAATATCTTGTAAAGTAAAATTAGGAAACAGTCAAGAACAAGGAATAATTGGGTTACCCCGTGAAATATTGAGTAATTATTATAGCGGTGAAATTTCAATAAAGAAGGAGAAAATTTTAGATAATACAGAAAAAATGTTAAATATTCTTTTTAAATTAACCTATCAAGATATAAAAAAAGTTTATTATAAGAAAACAATAAACAATAATTTAATACATTACAAATTGTTTCTTTCTAAAATGATTGCTGGAAAGGTGAGAGATATTGACTTTTCATTAGAATCAACAGGCACTCAGTCTATTATCCAACAGTTACCTTTTATGCTTGTAGCTACTAAAGGTGCGGTTGCTATTATCGATGAATTTGATATGGGTATTCATGATTTATTATTAAAAAATTTAATAACATCTCTTTATAATGATATAGGCGGTCAATTGATTATTACAACACATAATACTATTCTTATGGAATCCAATATTCCTAAAGAATGTATTTATGTTATTAATGAATCAGCTGCAAACAATAAAGAAATTAGGTGTATTCTTTACTATAACAACAAAATCGGAAATAAAAATAATATTCGTAACCAATATTTATTAGGAAGGTACTCTGGTATTCCAGATAATGTGGATATTAATTTTCATAAATTATTAGAGATTTTAACAGAAACAAAATAAAATTAGTTACAAAAAAAATATACCTTTTTTTGAACTTATAAGATTTTTATGTACATTTTCATGATGCCATGTTCAGCAGGATAACTGTGTCTGACAAACAACATCGCCAGTGGCGAGTTTGACTGTATTATAACGGTTTTAGAAGACTGCTATTGTCAGACAATATCTAAATTGTCTGACTTTTGTCTAACAGAATTTCTATCAAAAATACCTAAAATTGCCTATTTGTCAGCCAGAAGTCTGACAAAATGGGCTATTTTTTTAAGATTTTTGAGGCGATTTGTACATTTTTTTGGAAATTTCAAAAATATTTTTAAAGAAAAAGTGTACATTTATTTCATTGTTATTTTGAAATTCATGTACACTCTTTTTAGATTTATGATACTGCTATTACACCATAACCTAGATTAGGTTTAAAACCTTTTTCATCTTTGATAGGAATTAATTTTATAATTTCTTGATTTTTCTTTGGACTATATTCTAAATAGAAAGTCCCATCTTCTTCTCTGATTACATCTATTTTAAAGTACTCTACTTGATAATAGTTTTGTAGTTTGTGAATGTAGTCTTCTATTTCTTTTTCGGTTTTTGGAGAAGATAAACTTACTACTTTGGTAATATCTTCATAAGATATTGTTACTTCTTTATCAACAATACCTTCTGTAAATAAGGTACTATATTCTTCTAAAAATGACTTTCTAAAATTTACTTTTTCAATTGTTACTTTTCTATTTTCATCATAACCTAAATCTATAGTTTCAATATATTTCATACATAGTTCTTGTTGTCTTTCCTTCGATAAGTTATTCCATATAGATGATTTATCTAATAGTTTATCATTTAATTTTACTTGCTTTATCTTATCAATATCTTTATAAACGGATGGACTATCTAGATTAATATCATCTATTGTTAGAACATTATTTTTTAGATTATTTTCTAGTTCTTGTAGTCTGTTATCAATACTTGTTATTTCTTCTGTAAATTCTTCTAGGGTGATTATGCTTGTTTTATAGACATCTTTTAATCTATTTCTCTGTCTTTTTAAAGATTCTATTTCTGTAATTATTTGTTCCTTATGATTTGCACCAAAGATAACTGGTGCATAGATTCCATGGACTAGAAAATCATATTCTACTAATTCATAGATGATTTCTTTTAGTTGTTTGATGATATCCCTTTCATTTACATAAGTATGGCACTTATGACATCTATAATAAACATAATCATATTTCTTGTTTCCTCCTGGACTTCTTCCTGCCATTAAAGTATGGCATTTTGGACAATATAGTTTTTGTAAGAATAAGTAGTAGATTGTTCTTGTATAGTTTCTAGAATTCTTTCCTTTTTGATTTTGACAGTCAAACCACATTTCTCTACTAATAATTCCTTCAACGACATTTTCATAAATATGTTCATCTTTTTTACCTTTATGATAAACAAAATCACCACAGTATATTCTATTGTTAATGATGTTTTCTACATGGGAATAAAGCCATTTTTTATTTAAGGCATTACGTTTATTTAAATCGTTCATAATCTTTTGTAATGACCAACCTGATAAGTATTTATTAAAGATATCTATGACTACATCTTTAGTATTTTCATCTGGTACTAGTTTCTTATTTACTCTTTTATAACCTGTTAGATTTTTCATCGGAATATGACCTTCTTTATTTGCTCCTACTAATCCCATTTTGGTTCTCTCACTTGTTCTTTCAATTTCATTTTGACTAACACTCATTAGTAGTCTTGAAATCATTTTGCCATTGGCAGTCGTAGTATTTACTTCATCATTCGCACAATCAATATACGCTTCATTTTCTTCCAAAAACTTCA
>CALVKI010000040.1 GCA_944332635.1 uncultured Bacilli bacterium | reverse complement strand
GATGATAAAGAGAAACATAATCATCTAAATCAATGGTTAAGTATCGTTCTTTAAATTCTAGTGGGGTCATCTTACCACACTGAATCAATTTGTGATCTTTGTCATAGTATTCTAAATTGAATTCACTTATCGGTTCACCTAAAATCTTTGATAGAAAAATGTAGTTTTCTTCTAACATTTTTTCTTTTTCCTGACGAATTTTTTCCATGGAAGCTTTTTCTTTTTTGAATTCAATAATTTTTTTACAATCACTCTTTATTTTCTCTTGAAATAATAAATTTAATTTATTAGAATGTGAGGAAGAAATAGAATCTTTCATATAAACAGCTGGCATTAATCCATACTTTTTGATTAATTCTCTGGCATATATAAACTGTCCACCTTCTCCAAATGAAAGTAATTCTTCTTCCTTCAAATACTTAAAATCATACTTCTCACTTGTAATCAAATTTTCATAAACCTTATTACTTTTTTCTAAACGATCGAAGAAAGTTAAATAAGCAACAGATAAATCTAGATCTTCTATTTTTACATTCATATTTTGTGCAACATTATATTTAATCATATTAATTGTCGCATAACACCAACAACGACCACTATGCTTTTGATCGTATGCTTTGGCTTTTGGTAGCTCAATATTAAATATAGGTTGATTTTCTTCAACAATCGAATGATTTAAACATACTTCATCGATTCCGTTATTGTAAATAGCATTTTCAATAACTTTGTTCATAGGATTTTCGTGATATGATTTGTGGAATTTTTCCAATTGTTTTCTTGTAATACTTTTCATCTACTACATCCCCTTCATGCGACTATCATATCACAACATTATTTTTTTGTCTAATTAAATATTAATCGTTTTATGGTCATCATTCAATAAATCATAATAGTAACCTTTTCTTTCCAATAATTCATTATGAGTTCCTCGTTCAATAATTTGACCATGATCTAAATATAAAATTTGGGAGCAATCTCTAATAGTTGATAAACGATGAGCAATGATAAAAGAGATTCTATTTTTAGTAACTTCTTCGATCGCATTTCTAACTAACATTTCAGATTTATAACTTAATGAAGCGGTAGCTTCATCTAAAATAATAATTTCCGGATTACTAATCATAACTCTTGCAAAATTCAATAATTGTTTTTCTCCTGTTGATAACAAATCAGTATCAGAACTAATCATTGTGTTATAACCATCTTTTAATTTCATAATTCTATCATGAATTCTAAACTTTTTACAAATTTCAACTATATCTTCTAACCGAACATCTAAATTCGCATAATTAATATTTTCTTCTATCGTTCCATCTATTATCACTACGTCCTGCATTATATAACCAATTTTAGAACGTAAACTGGTTATGTTAAAATTATGATAGTTTTCACCGTTAATTAAAATCTCTCCATCATTCGGATGATAAAAACGACAAATAAGATTCACTAAGCTAGTTTTACCACACCCTGTTTTACCAACGAGTGCGATTTTATCATCTTTACAGGCGGTAATATTGATATCAGTAAGAATTGGATTCTTACTATCATAACTAAAATTAACTTGTTTATATTCTAATGTTTCAACACAATCTAATGGCTTTCCTATCTCAATATTTTCTTCTTCTCTCTTTAACAAATCAAGAACTCTACAATAAGATATTCTCCCTAAATTTCTAATTTGGAAACCACTAATAATCCACTCTGCATATGCTTCAGGAGAAGATACATATCGAACTAAAATCGTTAATGATCCATAAACTACAAATCCTTCTACAACACCAATACTACCATAACACATACAAAAAACCATAATAAATGAAATAATAAATTCATATAAACATGTATAGATTCGAATATTTTTTTCTAATTTTTCCGTTACGATATTATACTCTTTTATTAACGATGACAATTCTTTTAATCGCTCTTCTTCTACTAACAACGTTTTAATGGTTGAAAAACCATAAACTTGATCATTGGACCAATTTAATATTTTAGCATTCATTGTTCTTTTTAATGTAGTATACTCCAATGACCTTTTGTTAAATAAGTGTGTAATGGAAAAACCGATTATGTATATACATAAGACAATAAACATAATTGGAATATTTAAATACATCAATATTAATATCGTCCCTAATAGTCTTACAACCCCACCACAGTAGGTTTGCATAATTCCCTCACTGTAAAATCTAGCAATTTCTTTCGTATCGTTTAGTATATTTTCTAAAATGTTTCCAATTTTTAATTTATCCATTTCACTTTCTTGTAAGTTTTGAATTTTCATGTAGATCTTTTCCCTATAATCAGCTTCTAACTCCTTAACAAAAGATTTGTTATTTAAGTCCTCATAAAATGTTGCGATGGCTCTAAGTATATTAACAATAAAATATAGAACGGATAAAAATACAATGAGTTGAATATCTTGCTTAGGGATTGCAAATTCAACAATAATAATAGTAAAACTGAGAAACAGAATAACCATAATACTAGTTAGTATATAGCCAATCGCAATATGTCGTGCTTGCTTTTTATAATTATTATAAATATCCTTTAGCATTCTAATCATCCTCCAATATCATATCATCATCCACATCAATCAATTTGCTATAATTAGGATTTCGTAACAGATTGGAATGGGTATCATAAATACCTGACCCATGATTGATAAACAAAACATGATTACATCTTTCTATAATACTACGATCATGAGAAACAATAATGGCTCCTTTACTCATTTCTATTAAATGATTTAAAATTTCTAACTTCGTCGAGCTATCTAATTTAGAAAGGGAATCATCGAAAATAACAAATTCAGATTCTTTATTTGCCAAAGTTCTCACAATAGAAAGTCGTTGTTTTTGTCCACCTGAAAGATTACTTCCGTTACTTTCTAATACATAATCATATTTTTCTTTTAAAGAATTGATATCTTGATCTAAACAAGCCATTTTGCATAATTGCTTCATTTCTTTTTGGTTTAATTTTCTATTAATCATAGTAATATTATTTTTAATAGAAGTATTAAAAATATAAGAGTCCTGTAAAACAATTCCAATATATTTTCGAATAGATTTCTGATTAATATCTTTAAGATTCGTATTTCCTATATAAATATTTCCTTGATAAGGATAAAATCCTAGCAAAGTCTTTACGAGTAATGTTTTTCCACTACCATTATCACCAACAATCGAAACATTATCGCCTTTTTTAATCTCAAATTTTAAATTTTTAAGATATACTTTATCATCTATCATAATAGATACATTCTCAAATTTAATATTACCTTCTAATGTCACTATTTCTTTAGAATAATCTTCTTCTTTTACTTGTAATAATTGATTTAATCTTTTATAAGCCACTAAAAAATCATTTAAATTTTGTAACTTTTCTACTACACTATAAACATATGATGTAATAGTTGTAGAATAAGTAAGCAATAACGCAATTCCTACTAGAGTTAAATCGCCATTAACTACCATAATACTTCCAACCAATAAAATAAACGGTGCTTTAAAATTTCTAATAGTATGTGAAGTAATTCTATAAATCACTTTTATTTTAGCTAATTTTACCTCACTCTTTTTATACTGATCATTTTCTTTTATAAAAAGACTTTTTTCTTCTTCTTGGCGATTGAATGCTTTGATCATTTTAGAATGAACTAAAGCATTGTTTATTTTTTGAATAACTTTTTTATTCTGATCAAATACATCTTCTACAAACAATCGCGAAACCTTAAAATACCAAAGAGAAAGTATCGTAATTAAAACACAAACTACAATAATAAATATTCCAACAATCGAACTTAACTTAAAAATTTCCTGTATTGAAAATCCAATAATAAAAATGGTATCCAAAAACAAATCAATTATGGATTTGAAAAAATCCGCATAAATTTCGGCATCGCTATTTACTCGTTGGGTAATATCTGCTTTATTTATTTTACTATAGTTTAAATACGAAATATTAGGAACATGTTGTAACACAGTATATTTAATATTTTCATTTACTTTTAAATTAAAATAGGTAACAAATTTACTTTTAATATAAGAAACAAGAAAAATGCATAAATTAACGATAACCAAACAAATAGTCAATACCACTATTTTTGATTGCCAAGAATCACTATAGAAAAAATAAGAAATAGAATCCGGAATTAAATGTTCATTTTGAAAAACGACTCCATCTAATGCATATTCTATAAATTTAGGAACAAGAATAACTAATTTAGAATATATAATACTTAAAAAAATTAATACTAAAATATAAATTACCGTTCCATTTAGACTAACTGTTAAAAATCTTTGTTTTTTCATATTACCACCACATACGATTCTATTTTATCATAAAATTTAAACACCTATCGAATTATTTTCAAATTTAAATTTATATGATATATTTGACAAATCATTTCATTTATATTACAATGAATATGTCAAGGAAACTTGAATATAATGAAGAGGAAGTACTTAACACTTCAATGTTGAGTACTTGCCCAAAAGATGGTAAGCACTTAATCCATGAGATTAAGTGCTGTTTTTCTTATAAAAATTCCTATTTTACTAGAGTAAAAAGTGGGCCAATTAGTAAGAAGATAATAACGATTAAAGACAGGATCAAAAAATCCTTCTTATACATAACTATCAGCTTTTCAGCCTCCTTTCATGTGAAAGTAGGCAAGCACTCAACTGCTAAGTTTCCCTAAATCAATTATAATATATTACATGTTTCAAAACAAGTAAATAAACTTAAAGTAATATATTATTATCTTCAATATA
>CALVKI010000039.1 GCA_944332635.1 uncultured Bacilli bacterium | reverse complement strand
TGATTTTACAAAAGAGTAAAAAAACATTTTTAAAGATAATTTTTGAGTAGAGGTTTATTATTATTGATTATATAGAACAATTGAAAACACACAAGCAATTATTAAAGAATAATTGTGTGTTTTCTTTGTTTGAAATTATTCTATATGATAAATATAAAATAGTAGATTAGAGAAGTCTAAGTGCCTTTGAACTGACCACGTGAAGGTATGAAAAAAGAACTTAGTAAAGACTAAGCTCTTCGATGTCTAAATGGAGCGATTAAAATTCATAGTAATTCAAAATTATTTCCTTTAATATATTGCTTGTATCATTTTTATTTTAATTCGTCAAGTTTTGAATTAATTTCTTCGAGTAAATCCATTAATTCTTGATTGTTATCTATGTATAAGTCATTCATAAGAATTATAGAACCTCTAAATTTATCTTTATACATATTTTTAGTTATTTTTAATCTTGTTTCAATATTAGGTTTAAATGATATTGTTTTATCAGATAATAATTCAATGTTAGAATTTAAGTATTTATGTATATCGGCATTTTCATCATCTAAATCAAATAACGAAATTATCTTAATTCCTAATTCTTTTAAAATGCTAAGAATAAGTGGAAAAAATGTTTTACCTTCGGTTATAGAATATTCTATATTATTTTTTTCCATTGATGATACATATTTCATAATATATAAATCAAATATTTTACTTTCTATTGTGCCTTCACCTAATAACATATAATCACAAAATAATGATTTTATAATTATTGGTAAAACAAAATTACTAAAATATGTTTCATATTTATCTTCTATTTTTTTATAACTTGACATTTTTAATTCTTCTTTTGTATAACAATCATATTTTAATTTGTACGACATTAAATCTTCTGTTGATGGTAAAGGCTTTAGTTCTCCATTTACTACTTTCGATATTTCCTCTGTGTTCTCAATGAAGTTTTGTGTAATTATTGGTGAATGAGTAGCAATAATTACTTTTATTCCTTGATGTGAAATTTTATTAAGAATTTTCCCGACCTTTATATATAAAGAAGGATGTAGATGTTGTTCTGGTTCATCGATAACTAAGTATTTATAATTTTTGTTAGGATTATCTTCTAATATCTTTGATATTAAAAGTAATTGACCTAAAAATCTTTCTCCAGATCCAGGCTTTCCCCATTTGTTAGAATCGGTTTTAATATCAGCAGAAATAATTCCTTTGTATGATTCCAAATTGTCATTCAACGTAATGTTAAGAAAACTATTTTTATTTATTGAACTCAAATCAACTCCATCAATTTGTTCTTGAATAGCGTCTTTTGCTTTTTTATTGTCAAGCAGTGAATTAAGCCAAACAATTAATGTAGAAGAATCTGTAGAATTTTTTAAATTTTCATCTGCTTTTACTTCATTGGTAACTAATATTGCTTCTTTTGAAATGCTTTTGAAGTCTTTTGAAATCATATAAGATTTTCCCTGTGAATTTGTTCCCACTAACGCTAAACGATCTAAATTTTTTTCTTCTAAATAATCTAAAAACATATAAACCTCCTAAAATATGTGTTAAAGCTCTAACTACAGCCATTTTATAAGGTTAAAATTAGAAAGTCAATACTTTTTAGCACTTATTTTTCGTGAGTGATAAATTATATTTATACATATATATTTATATATGTATAGATATAAAAATTTCGAAAAAATTCGAAAAAAAATATCAAATAATAAAATTTAACTTTTTTTTGCTCAAATTGCTGCAAATATTTATTATAAATGATATAATGGAATTGCAAATAGGAGGTGCACTATGAAACGATTAAAGATGGCAAGCTTATTTGCTGGAATTGGTGGAATAGATTTAGGATTTAAAAATGCCGGTTTTCAACCAATATGGGCAAATGAAATTGACAAATATTGTGCTGTTACATTTAATGCTAACTATAAGAATATTAAACTTGTAGTTGATGATATATGTAATATCAAAGGTAAAGATATACCTAAAGTTGATATTTTATCCGCTGGATTTCCTTGTCAACCCTTTTCTATAGCTGGTTATAGAAAAGGGTTTGAAGATGATCGTGGTAATATGTTCTTCCAAATAATGAGACTTGTAAAAGAAATGACTGAAAATAATAATAAACCAAGGGTATTATTTTTAGAAAACGTAAAAAACTTAAAAACACATGATAATGGAAATACTTTCAAAGTTATTAAAGAAACATTAGAACACTATGGTTATTTTGTAGAAGCAAAAGTTTTAAATACATGTGAATATGGTAATCTTCCACAAAATAGAGAAAGAATTTTTATTATAGGCTTTTCAAACGAAAATGATTATGAGAATTTTAAATGGCCAAAAAAGATTCCTTTAAAAAATACAATTGAAACCATTGTTGATTGGAATAAGGAGGTACAAAAAAAATATTTATACGAAGAAGATAAAAAGTGTTATAAATTGTTAAATGAAAATATTAAAGAACATAATACTATATATCAATATAGAAGAGTTTATGTGAGAGAAAATAAAAATGGTGTTTGTCCTACTTTAACAGCAAATATGGGGACTGGTGGTCATAATGTTCCTTTGATTTATACTAACTACAATAAAATTAGGAAGTTATTGCCTATTGAATGTTTGATGTTACAGGGATTCCCAAGTGATTTTATTATTCCAAGTGAACTAGCAGATTCTAGAGTTTATAAGCAAGCTGGAAATGCAGTATCAGTTAATGTAATAAAAAGGGTTGCAGAAAAAATATTAGACGCAATAGAGGAGACTGAAAATGCAGATAATAACTTATGATGAACATAAATTTCAAGATTACAAAAACAATTTAAAATTAATCGGTTCATTATCATTATTGTTTAGTGAAAGTGATGAACCATGGCTTGATTATAGGGTCCCTGAAAATTTATATTGTGAATGCTTTGGAGCTGAAAATATTGCTAGGTCATGTGTGACAGCTGATGCTAAATTGGGTGACATTGGCATTGGTATAAAAACATTTGTCGAAGGTAATAGAAAGACATGGCAAAAAATAGCTGAATTTAATAAAGCGAGAAAATCTTATGCTGATTTAGAAGGATTAGATAAAATTAAGAAGATAGCCGAATTAAGAAATGAACGTATCGAATCGACTCTATCAGCTTATGGTTTATCTAAAATGATATATCATTGTGTTATCAGAAATAAAAAAGGGTTTCACTTTTATGAAGAAACAATGGACAAGATAGATATACAAAATATTAAAGTAATTAATACTTCTGAAACATCATTAATTTTTAGTGATGGAATTCACGAATATAATTTTAATATTTCAAAAAGTGTATTACAGAAAAGATTTAATACCGATGAATATTTTGATAGTGTTTCAGTAGAAGTTGCAACCAATCCATTTGAAGTATTAAGAAACGGTATTGATTCATTAGTAACTATAACTGAAAATGAAGTTGCAGTTATACCTTTATATTCAGAAAAAAATGGAGTCAAATTAGTATATCCTAAAAGTGGTTTAAATCAGTGGAATGCGAGTGGAAGGCGTAGAAGTGTTGACGAAGTTTATATTCCTTTTAATAAAGAAATTCGAGATAAATATGTAGGATTCTTTCCGGATAGAGATACATCTTTTAATGTATTACTTCCAAACGGAAAAGAAATGTCTATGAAACTATGTCAAGATAATGGAAAGGCATTGATGTCTAATCCGAATAGTGAACTTGGACAATGGTTGTTAAGGGAAGTATTAAGACTCGAAGAAAATGAAGTATTAACATATGAAAAGCTTGCTGAAATTGGAATTGAAAGCGTAGTTTTTGAAAAACTTAATGATGATAATTATAAGTTAGATTTTAGACAAACTGATGACGAAAATAATGAATAATTAATTTTTGGAATATCTTACGAAAATCTTGAAAAAAACAACATGCGATGATTGAAGTATGTTGTTTTTTATTAACCTTTAGGATGTATCACCATAAGGTGATACAAAAAATCACTTGCATAGCGAGTGAAATTAATATTTAAAACTATTCTATATGATAAATATAAAATAGTAGGGTAGAGAAGTCTAGGTGCCTTCGAACTGACCACGTGAAGGTATGAAAAAAGAACTTAGTAAAGACTAAGCTCTTCGATGTCTAAATGGAGCGGATGATGAGAATCGAACTCACGTAGTCAGCTTGGAAGGCTGAGGTTCTACCATTAAACTACATCCGCAAATCAAGTAGGCACTTTTAATTATACTAGAATTTGAAATAAAGTCAACACTTTTTTCAAAAAAAGTTTAATTTTTTTCTACTTTGTAAAATGAAAAAGTAAATTCCAGTTTCAATACGTTATACGAGAATTTAGTCTTACATAAAATTCCAGTTAAGAATTTGTAAGACTAAATTCTTTTTTTATATAATATATCACATGGGTGTTTCG
>CALVKI010000038.1 GCA_944332635.1 uncultured Bacilli bacterium | reverse complement strand
AATACTGCTGGTGATTTGTATGTTTCTTATTATGTTGCTGAATTAAAAACATATATGTCTGCATTACTTAGAGATAGACAATATTAAATATGAAAGATTAAAGTAATGTTTTTGTCATTATTTAAAAAAGTTTGTTATAATATGAAAAAGGTCCTTTGTTGGGCTTTTTTTTATAAATAAACAACAATTTATTTATAATAGTATTTTGAGTTAAATATATAATATTATTTGTTATACGTTATTCTATATCTATTATAGATAGTTCATTTATTAATATTAAGGTATTTTCAATTGATATTCATTAGTTTAGTTTGTAATAGTGTTTTTTTCTTTTATATGTTATACTGGAATGGTAGGAGGAATAATATGAAGTATAAACAGAATATTAATAAAAACATATTTAGAGGTTATGATATTAGAGGGATTTATCCAAGTGAAATTGATGAGGATACAGCTTATACGATTGGTCTTGGCTTTGGAAGTTATATTCGTGATTTGGGTAAAACCACCTGTATTGTTGGTCATGATAATCGTTTAAGTAGCCCTTTGCTATATGATGCATTAACTCGAGGAATCTTATCTACTGGTATTGATATTATTTCTTTAGGTCTTTGTACTACACCGATGTATTATTATGCTTGTATCAAATTGAAAATTTATAGTGGTGTTATGGTTACTGCTTCTCATAATCCAAAAGATGATAATGGGTTTAAATTCGCTTTTGATGAAAGTGGAAACTGTAAAGGGCAAGAAATTCAAGATTTTTTAACTTATATTTTAAAGGGTGATTTTCATACAGGAGAAGGAAAGTTATCAAATTATAGTATAGAAAATGAATATTTAGAATTATTTAAAAATAGTCTTAATTTTGGATCAAGAAGGGTTAAAGTGGTTATTGATCCTGGCAATGGTACTACTAGTGTTATTGCTAAAAAACTATATGAAATGTTTCCTATTGATTTGGTTGTGATTAATGGTGAAAGTGATGGTAATTTCCCAAATCATCATCCAGATCCTTGCGTTGAGGATAATTTAGCTCAGTTAAAGAGAAAAGTGTTAGAAGTTCATGCTGATGTTGGTCTAGCCTTTGATGGTGATGGTGATCGAATGGGATTGATTACTAATTCAGGAAAGTTTTTGCCAACTGATTACTACATGATTTTAATTATTCGAGATATTATTTCTATGGTAGAAAAAAAAGAGTTTTTATATGATGTTAAATGTTCTAAATCGGTTGAGGATGAGATTCGTAGACTTGGTGGTAAAGGTATTTGTTATCGTACGGGGAATTCTTATACAAAAGCTGCTGTTAGAGATATGGATTTGCCTTTTGGAGGTGAGTTATCTGGACATGTATACTTTAGAGATCGTTGGCCTGGATTTGATTCTGGTCTTTATGCTGGTCTTCGTATGGTTGAATTGCTATCTCGTGCGGAAAAAACTGTGGATGAGTTAGCAGAAGGGATTCCTATATATTATTCTACTCCTGAAATTAAATTTACTGCTAATGATGACATTAAGTTTGGAGTAGTAGATAGAGTAGGTGAATATGCTAAAAATAAAGGATATTCTTATTTAGATATCGATGGTATTAAAGTGTTATTTGATGATGGTTGGGCGTTAGTACGTGCGAGTAATACAGGACCAAATATTACAGTGAGATTTGAAGCTAAATCAGAAGAACGATTAGAAGAATTACAAGAGGAATTTACAAATATTCTTCAAGATTTATTGCAATAAATAAAGCGAAAACCAATATGTTATTTATTGGTTTTTTGTTGATTAGAAATTCTTAAGAAGTTTATCACTAATATACTAATCAATGTATTGCATAGTAATTCTATATATTTATGTTAATTTGGAGGTAAATAATGAAATTTTATTTAGTTTTTGGAATGAAAAACTGTGAGTTAATAAATTAAGAAAATAAGATTTGGTAATAACTTTATGATTGGGAAATAATCAAAGTGATGATTTGTTAAGAAAGTATATAATTAAATATGTAAAATTAGGAAAATATGAGGTTATGGCTTTTAATGTAATAATTACCATATTAATTTAAGGTAAAGGTGTTACATTGAATTTGGAATGGGCTAAACTTATTTTTATGTTTTACAACTGCTGAAGATTTACTATAAAAGATAGTTTCTTTTTATGATTTGACTAACGTAGGTAGGCTAATGGAAATATCTGATGAAAACTTTCATTAAATTATAAGAAGGATATAATAAAACGACTTAATATTTATAAATTTTTTCTTGAAATAAAAAAATAAATATGTTATATTGAAGTAGATATTTTCTTTAAAAGTTACATATATAGAAGTGGGGGACTGCATGTATTATGTAGTTTTTTTAGTGGTTTTGTTTGAAGAATAATTAGGAGGTAGTATGGGAATTTCTAAGGAAGAATACGTTAAAGAGGAGCGAATTTTATCTAAAGTTCAAGAATTATTGGTGAATACATTAAATGAATTAGGAAAAGATGTATATCAAGATGAAGAAGATTTTACTGAGTTTAAAAAAATGATGTGGGAAAATTCTAGTAGTTTTGATGAAGGTGAGATGCAGCAAGTTATGGCTGCTACTAATCAAGAAGCTGAAAGAGTATTACAAAAGCAAAGATACTTTAAAAAGTTATGTCAAATAAAAAACAAACCTTATTTTGCTTCTATTGTGTTTAAAGATGATCATGGGAAAATATGGAATATTTATATTTCTCTTACTTATCTAAAAGATGGTGATTTTAATAATATTTTGTATGATTGGCGTAGTCCTATTTGTAGTTTGTTTTATGATTATGAAGTTGGTCCTTGTTCATATAAAGCGCCTGGAGGTCAATATTTTGGTGAATTAAAAAGAAAAAGACAATATAAAATTGAAAATTGTAAATTAATAGGTGTTTTTGATAATTCTTTAAATATTTCGGATGAAGTCTTACAGGAAGTGTTGGCCACAGAGTCTAGTGATAAAATGAAAAATGTTGTTAATACAATTCAACAAGAACAAAATCAAGTGATTCGAAATTTAGAAGATCATAACTTAATTGTTCAAGGTATTGCTGGTAGTGGTAAAACTACAGTTGCTTTGCATAGAATTGCATTTTTATTGTATCGATTAGAGAAGTTGTCTAGTAATAATATTTTAATATTTTCTCCTAATCCCATTTTTACGGAATATATTTCAGATGTATTGCCATCATTAGGTGAGGATAATACTTTACAGACAACTTTTAATGATTACTTAGCATATAGCATTACTGAATATAAGGATGTAGAAGCATTCACTGATTTTGTTGCTAGATATTATACTTATCAAGTTCCTGATGTTGATGTTATCAAATATAAGCAAAGCGATAATATTATTCATGATTTTGATGAGTATCTTCGAGATTATATCGAGCGTGCAGAATTTGTTGAGTCTTTCTATGAGAATGAAATTAATTATGTAGATAGAGAGGAAATTAATCATTTACTTCATTATAAATATGATAGATTACCGTTGTTTGAAAGAGTAGATGAAATTGCTGAGAAGTTGTCCTCTAGTTTTTATGATGGGAGTAGCAGGAAGAAAGCTACTTTTAGAAAGTTGCTTAAGGAGCATGCAAATTTCAAAAGGGATTTTAAAGAGATTTATAGAGGTTTTTATCTTAGTCCATATTGTAAAGTTACCTTAACAGAAAGAGAAATTGATAAGTTTATTAAAAGAAAGATTTTATATTATGAGGATGCTTTATTATTCTCTTATATGAAGGGAATATTAGATGGTTTTCCGTATGAGCAGCAAATTAAGCAAGTAGTTATTGATGAGGCACAAGACTATAATAAATTGCAATATATTATTATTTCTAAAATATTTGGTAGGGCTGATTTTACTATTTTAGGTGATATTAATCAAAATATTAATCCTTATTATCACTATAAATCTTTAGAAGAATTGATTCCTGTTTTGAAAAATGGTAGTAAGTATTTGGAGTTGTTGAAGACTTACCGGTCTTCTCCAGAGATTATTCAATATACAAATAAAATTTTAAACTTAAATCATGTTAACGCTATTAGACGTCATAATCATAAGCCTGTTGTTTTTCGTAAACGTTTGAGTAATTTAAAAGAAACTTTATTGGAGGATATTTCTAATATGAAAAAATCATATAGAAGTGTTGCAGTTATAACAAAGGATGATAATGAAGCTGAAAAGATTTATAATCTTATTAAGGATGAGGTAAATATTTCCTATGTTAAACTAGATACTAAAAAATTTAAAAGGGATTTAATTTTAGTTCCTGCATACTTAGCTAAAGGTTTGGAGTTTGATAGTGTAATTTTATATAATGATAGAAGTAATTCTTATAAGAGTAATGAACGTAATTTATTATATGTTGCATGTACTAGAGCACAACATGAGCTTTATATTTATAATTAAGTATGTTATTATGAAATATATATGTGAGGGATTTAATTGTATGGATTTAACTATTTTGATGCCCTGTCTCAATGAAGAGAAGACTATTGGAATTTGTATTGAAAAAGCATTGGATTTTTTGAGTTGTAATGATATTGATGGGGGAGGTTCTTATTGTTGATAATGGTAGTAGTGATAACTCTAAGTTAATTACTTCTAATGCTGGAGTTAGAGTTGTTTCCACTTCTTTACGTGGATATGGTAATGTTTTGCGGTTTGGTATTAAGGAAGTAAGAGAAAAATATATTATTTATGATGATTGTGATAATGGTTATGATTTTTCATCTTTAGATGATTATTATTGTATGCTTAAAGAAATGTATGTACTTGTTAATGGTAATTTTTATCTTGGTGTGATGGAAAAAGATTCTATGTTTTTTTCTTATCGTTATATTGAAATTCCGTTCTTATTATGTTTATTTTTTATATTTGATAGCTGGTTTTTCTCTTTATAATATTTTTATACTCCACAAAGTATTAAGGAGAGTAATGGGGCTTATGTTAATGGTATTTTGAATGATGTTGAAACGGATAATAAAAGTATTGATTTTTCTGATATTAGTAGTAATGATAATAATTCTTTTGTAGATACTAGTTTATTTCGTAATTATGGTAAAACTTCTTTAACAGATGTTGATGGTACTTATATTAATTATCATGTTGTTCAGTTGAGTGATAATGATTACTATTTAACACATTCTTTTCTTAAAGAAGATAAAAATAGTGGGCTGATTTTTATGAATTATGGTAATTTTTCTGACATGAGTAATCAAAATACTATTTTTTATGGATATAATTTATTAAATGATACTGTTTTTGGGTCTTTAGATATGCTTTTTCAGGATAATTTGGTAATTACTTCTAATCATAAAATTGTGATATTGACTTCTACTAAATAGTATATTTAAGAAGTTTTTTCTGTTACTTTAAATAGTTAGGATAGAATTATTACTCTATCTACATGTACAGTAGATAATAAAAATCGAAAAGTCGTTCATGCAAAGTTGATTTATGAAGATATTTTATAAATGATATGCATTGGATTTAATAAAATTTTCTTTTTTAGGAGTGATATATATGTTTAAACAATTATTAAATGGAGTTCGAAATCAGTATAAAAAGATGCAAGAAGAAGCAGCAAGATATCAAGATCTTTTGGGAAAAGTTTTTACACTTCCTAAATTTTATCATTTTTCTCCTATCGATAAAAAACAATTAACAGTCAGTTATAAATTGCTGATGGATATGTGTGCAGATTTAAATGAAAGAGATGCCTTAATTATTCGTGGTTTAATTCCTATGGATGAAGTTGTTATTTTTTGTTTTTATGCTATAGAGTGTAAAACAAATTTGAAGTTTTATTTTGTAGCAACAACAAAATATTTATGGCTTATTAATGCAGATGGTTATCTTAAATACAATTATCAAGATTTGGTTATCGATATTGTTAAAAATGGTATGTTAAGTAAGGTTTTATTACTTGGAAATATGCTGTTTAATGTGAATGGTATCAATGAAGATCTTTTACAATTCGTTAGATTGATTCAGGATATTTCTTATCGTTTAGAATTAATTAATCAGAAATTACAGATGTTTTGTAATACAATTCCTCTTGTTTTTTATCTTAATGATATTGGTTCTGGTATTAGTATTGGAACAAAAAATGAATTGGTGTTTCATGCTGGAGATGTTCATAATAAATATAATATTTGTGAGATAAAAAATTATGAATTATTATTGGATGATATAGTTGTACGAGAAAAACGCAGTAATCGAAGGATAAGATTAACGGCTAATAAAAATAGTTGTTATGAAATGATGCTTCGTATTACAACTAGTGATCAGGAATTTTTGATTCCTATTTTAAAAAAGACAGCATTTATGACTTTATATTCATCCACTAGTGTAGAGTTTATGAAAAGTAAAGATTTTGCGGATAAATTAATTAATCTTTTAGATGATATGGATGAAAAAATGTTAAATGGTGGACTACAATAAATTTTTTTATTTATAATATATAGGGGATATATTTTATTTAGATAAATTCATTTATGGATTTGTATTATATAATAAAAAGGGGACTATAATGAAGTGATATAGTAAATGTAGACAGTAAAAATGAACTGCTACATTTTTTTATCTTGTTTTATAGTTAGGAGGAATAATCTATGTGAAAAAGTAATATAAGAAGTTCTAAAGAAAAACAAAAAATAAAATTGAAGAATTAGGAATAGAAATAATGAAGAATGATATTGAGATTGTCCGATAAAAAAGATTATGCAGTGAAAGACGTTGGTCAAGAAAAGAAGTTCGTTACTACATTCAACAAGAATATAAAGTAATAGAGGAATATAAAAATAAATATTCAATTAAAACTTTATGTAAATATATGTCTATAAGTTAATTAGGTTATTATAAGTGGAAATATAGACAGGAACATCCAACAATGAAAATGATATCAAGACAATCTGATATTGAATTGATTAAAAAAATGCATAGTAAACATAAAGCACATGTCTATAGATGGATAAATTCATATGTGAGAAAAAATATGGAATAGTTTGGACAAATCATCATGTTCATTTATGTTACAGATATGGGAATATAAGATACCAAGGTAAAAAACTACTGAAGAACATGAAACTTTTAATATGGAATGGATGAAAATACTTATCTAGACCATTCGAAGTAATTGTTTCTGATATGACAGCTTTTAAAGTTAAAGGTGTATATTATGAACTTACAATGTATTTTGATGCATTGAATAAAGAAATTGTTGGTTACGATTTGGCAAGTTTTCTGTCTATTAAATGATACTTATTAATTTACTAAAGGAATAAGTAGTATTTATGTTAAAAGGTATGATGTAGAGATAAGGGGTTATATAAGTTTAAAATTACTAAATGATTATAAATTTATTTTTTATATCAAAGCGTGTTAAAATTTAAAACTTGTATTGTGTGATATTGCTAAATTTTTTAGTATTGTTTATCTTACCATCCTAAATCTTCTAGTGAATAAAATTTTTCATTATCGTTTCTATGATTTTTTTCCACTTTTTGATTATTTTTTGATATTTTAGATTGTATTTTGCGATAATAAATATTATTTTGAATAAAATATTGATCCGTAGGATGTAAAACTTTTATGTTTCTTTGTTAAAGGTAAATTCGGTTGTATTACCAGTTTGAATTTTTGATGTTTATTAGCCTAATATTCAATATGTCTTTTAATGAAGATAACAATATTTATAGGAGTACAATTTGTATACCAGAATAAATATTTTTCTTTAGAAACCTCATTTTTACATGTATATTGGTAAAATTCTAAATTATTGGGAATCGAATATATCTTATATTCATTAGGAACATATTTCATATCTAAAGAGATATTTTTAATTTCTGTATACATAATTAATTGAATTACTGTTTCTTTTTTACAGTATGAATTATAGTTTTTAATTCATTTGGTGGATATCTTGTACTTTTTTGTGATATACTTTTCATAACTTAAGTCTTTTAATTAATTGAATACTATATTACTCAATTATAAGACTTAATATATGGAAATGTTTTATATCTATTGTAGCACTATTAACTTATGCTAAAAATTCGCAAATTAACTTATGCTAAAAATTCACAAAGTTATTTACTAAAAGATTGAAAAGTGTTAAAATATAGAGCAAATAATTTTTTAAAATGGGAAAGTGAGGTAACAAATGGGATTAAGCACGGAAGAAATTATTGAGATGCAAAATAGTGAGATTTATAATATATTGTTACCTTTAATAAATAGGATTTATAAAAAATTTGATTATATTGGTATTTCTCAAAACCAATTCAAGAAACTTATTTTTAATGAAATAAATAGTTCTAAAAAAATGTATAATGGTGATATTTCATACAACGAATTTATAAAAAAAAGAATTGAAACAATAGTAATTGAAGAAATAAAAGAAATGCTAAAAAGTTCTAAAAGTGCAGTCACAATTATAAATAATTATATTAATAAGAATTCAAAATATTTTTCAACTTATGATGATTCGCTAAAATTATTAAAAAAACTAGATTCGTTTTTTGAATTATTCAATTATTTACCAACTCCAGATATATTATTAAAAATAATAGAAGATAATCAATTATTTTCTAAATCAATCAAATTAATTGTAAATAAACATAAAAGGGAAATAACCTCTGGAGATATTGAAAAAGTTTTTGACAATGGCACGATAATTTTAATTATCGAAAGTTATTGTATGTTGAATAGTATTGAAATAAAGGAAAAGAATTATAGTGATAGTAGTGTAGATATAACTGATAATATAGACATATATTTTTTAGAGGCTGGAAAGAGAAAATTATTATCAAGAGAAGAAGAACGAGAATTGGCAATAAAAATAAAACAAGGAGATGCTAAAGCTAAAGAATTATTTATTGAGAGTAATTTAAGATTAGTTATTAGTATTGCACGTAAATATTTAGGGAGAGGCTTATCATTTTTAGATCTTATTCAAGAAGGTAACATTGGTTTAATGGTAGCTGTTGATAAATATGATGTTGATCGTGGTTTAAAATTTTCGTCATATGCTACACATTGGATAAGGCAAGGAATAACAAGTGCTATTGCTAATAAAAGTAGAAATATTAGAATTCCTATTTACATGTATGGAAAGATAGGAATATATAGGGAGGTAATTACACGTTTAGAAGAAAAATTAAATAGAGACCCAACGTTAAATGAGATTGCTAATGAGATGGGAATATCAATTTCAGAAGTATCAAAATTACATAAGTTTCAAGAAGATACAGTAAGTATTAATACTTTAATTGGGGATGATGAAGATACTGAATTAGAAAACTTTATACCTGCATTAGAAGAAACTCCAGAAGATATTGTAATTGCTAAAACAATGCAATATGAAGTTAAAAAATTATTATATGATTGTAATTTAAAACAAAGAGAAATTGAAGTTTTAATGTTAAGATTTGGATTTTGTGGTGGGAAACCACTGACATTAGAAGAAGTTGGTCAAATTTTTAGTATTTGTCGTGAAAGAGTAAGACAGATTGAGTTAAAAGCATTAAGTAAGATTAGAAGATCAAAGCATATTGAAGCATTCGTTGAATGTATGCAAAATCCTGATAAGTCATTAGAATTAATAGGAGGGTTTAGAGGAAAATATAGAGAAACTGGTAATTTAAATAAAGCATTTTTAAAAGAAGCTGAAAGGGCAAAAAGAAAGGAAGATGAAGAAATGGTAAAATTACAATCAATATATCAATATTTTAACGATTATACTAAAGAACAAGTGGATTTAATGTTATCAAAATTATCAGATGAAGAAATCGCTTTAATAACATTAAGATATGGAGAAGATTTAAGCAAACCAATATCAGGAAAATTAACAAAAGGGCAAAGAGATAAATTTTATGGAAGTTTAGTTCCTAAAATGAGAAGATTATTGTTTTATCAAAATAAGGGAGAAAAACAAAAGAGAAAAAAAGCAAATAGCATTGTAAGTGAACCAACCACTGCTATGGTTGATGGGAAGAAAAAAGAATTAATAAAACAAGGTGAAAGTGTTATAGGAGGAGATATAACATTAATTTCAAATGAAGATTTTGATAAAAAAAGTAATGTGTCGTTTGAACCATTAGAAAATAATTTAGAACAAGAAAATAATTTAGAACAAGAAAATATTTCTAGGGAAGACTGTTTGAAGTTTTTGGAATTATTAAGAACTCCTACATTTAGTCAAATGATAAGTCTTTTATCTGTTAAAGAAGCGGTCATTATTTCTCTTAAATTAGGTTATATAGATGGTAAGTATTTTTCAACAGAAGATATCGCTGAATTTTTAAGCATTAAACCTGATGAAGTAAGGGATACAACAAAAAAGGTTTTATTGTTGTATAAAGATAATATAGATCAATTTCTTGATAATGCAATTGAGATTGTTACTGATAAACCAAGAGTATTAAAGAAAAAAATGTAATAATAAAAATACCATTCTATTTGATAAAGAACCAAAATAAAAAGGATTGTCACCAGTAAATTACAGGCTACAATCCTCTAATTAAAAACTACAACTGTCTGACTTCAATGTAAAATTCAATCAGGGTTTAAATAAATAGTTCTTTTTAAGTGACTATTTTTATTTGACTACTTTATAATAAGTTCCAATTATCAAAGGAGATATTTATATAAAATTTTATATGCTAAACCCTTTAATTATTAGAGATTCTGTTTATTTTAGTAGGTATTTTAAAGTAGAATGTGGAGCCATTATTGTTTTCTGATGTTACTCCAAATTCATAGTTATGTAATTCTAGTATGTTTTTTACAATTGATAAACCTAGACCAGTACCTACCAAGTTTCGTTTATGTTTCTTTTTATTTTTATAGTATTTATCCCAGATATAAGGTAAATCTTCTTTTTTGATTCCTTTACCAGTATCTTTTATTTCTATTAAAATATCGTTTTCTTCTTTGGTTATGTTTATTATTATTTTGTTGTCTTCTCCTGTGTAGTTGATTGCGTTATTGATTAGGTTATATATTACTTGTTCTATTTTCTTTTTATCTGCAGTTATTGTTAAGCTTTTTTCGTTGTGATTAAATTCAAATTTATAGTTTTCTGTTTCTTGTAGTACTTTATAGCGATAAAGTATTTCTTTTGTTAAATCAATTAAGTCAAATTCTTCTTTTTTTAATTCGTTGATATTTGATTGCATTTTAGATAATTCTAGTATGTCGTTTACTAATATTGTTAAACGATCGACTTCACTTATAATAATATCCATATCTTCTTTTTGTTTCTTTTTATCCTTACTATGAAGATCTCTACTCATTTCAGCATAGGCTTTAATCATTGTAAGAGGTGTTTTCAAATCGTGTGAAACGTTAGCCATTAAGTCTTGTCTTAATTCATCTGTTTTTTCTAGTTCATCTTTGGCATAATTTAGAGTGGAAGCTAGTTCTGTCAATTCTAAAATATCTTCTTGTGAATGAAAGGACACATCAAATTTTCCTTTTGCTAAACCTTTGGCCGTTTTATTCATTTCTACAATTGGTTCTGATATATGTCTAGATATGAAGTATGCAATAATAAATGATAATATTAGTACAATAATGGTGACATATATTAGTTGTGTTTGCAGAATGTCTACAGTTCCATCAATTGGATCCATTGAAGTATTAATGAATGCATAGTTTTCAGAATCTAATTTAATGGCTTGAATTAATGTCCTATTATCATACATAGGATTAATTAGTTCATAAGTTTGTCTTGTTTTATTACTTTTTATGAAATCAGTTTTATATTTTAGATTTTGTTCTTTTCCAGATACGCACCCTTTTCCAAAATACATTGAGGTATAGACAGTATAGGCTTTTTCATTTACGACTTCTATACATACACTTTTATCCATGGCTTCTTGATCAATAATGTTAGCAACATTTTCATTATCTTTATATTTGATAATGGTATTAGCAACTTCTGCAATATCTTTGGTTTTATTTATTCTATAAAATTGATTTAAAAAAAGGACTTGGAACGTCCATAGGAATCCTAATATTAATAGTGAAAATATTAAAAAGTATTGCCATATCTTTATATGTAGACTATTCTTTTTCATAAGTTTCTACAAATTTATACCCAGTACCTCTTACAGTTACAATATGGTTTCTATAGATACCTAGATTGTTACGAAGCATTTTTATATGAGTATCTACTGTTCTATCATCACCAAAGTAGTCATATCCCCATAGTTTTGATAATAATTGTTCTCTAGATATAGCAATTTCTTTATTTTTAATTAAATAGGTAAGGATTTCAAATTCTTTTGGAGTAATATTTATTAGTTTATTATCTATTTTTAATGTGTGTGCGGAAAAGTTAAGTTCGAGAGTATTGAGTTTATATATATTGGGTAAGTTTTGAGTAGTACGGTTATAAATTGCTTTAATACGAGCAATTAACTCCTTTGGTGAGAATGGTTTAGTTAAATAGTCGTCAATTCCTAATTCGAATCCACGCAATTTATCAATTTCTTCACTTCTTGCTGATAGTACAAGAGTGGGGATTCTTTTTTCTTTAGGAAGTTCTTCTAGCAATGTGTAACCGTCCATTTCTGGCATAATGATGTCTAATACTAGTAGATCATAAGTATTTATTTCTAACTTTTTTAATGCTTCTTTTCCACTTGCTGCTTCATCGGTAGTAAAGTGATTAGCAGCACAATATTCTTTTATAACTTCACGAATCATTGTTTCATCATCTACAACTAATATTTTCATTTGAAATCCCTCCCTGTAGTTATATTATACTAAATAATGTGTAATTTGCGTGAAAAAATCATTTAAAAATGAAAATAGTTTAGGCAGTAAGGTGCTTTTTTACTCTTTTTATAGAATAAAATGTTGTTGCTATAACATTTATAGATATTGCAATTATTAATCCCCATAAACCTATTTTTAATAATGATAAAATAACTAATAGTGTTGATCTGATGATTACACCAATTGAGGTTGCAATTAAGGTGTCTTTACTTTTTCCCATTGCATCTAGTGCTGAGGCGAGAGGAGATTGAATATATTGAAATAAGCAAATTGGTGCTAAAAATCGTATGTATGCAGTTCCTTCGGTTGTATGATAAATTAGTTTTAATGGTAATTGTGGTATCAGCATAAAAAATATGGTTACAGGAATTCCTATTAATATAGAGTATAGAATAGCTTGTTTTATTTTTCGTTTAACAGATTTATAGTTTCCTCTTGAATATTCTCTAGAAACGACTGGTAATAAGGCTTGGGATATTGCCATAGTAAAAAATGATGGTAGTAATAGCAAAGGCATTACATAGCCAGATAATATTCCATATTCTATGGTAATATATTTGGAAGGATAGCCTAACGCTATTAGGACCGATGTTAAAAGAATCGGTTCTAAAAAGTATCCAATACTTCCTAACAATCTACCTGTAGTAGTTGGTATTCCGATAGATAATGATTCTTTCATATAATCTTTTTTTGGAATTAAGTCTGTTTTTTTTATTTGTATTTTTTTTGGTAAAAATAAAAATAAGATTACGATAGAAGATAGTTCACTAATGACATTTGATAAGATAATAAAGCAGACTGCATATTCTAATCCTTTGGGTAAAAAATATGGTATACCTATTATCATTAAAAATAATCTAACTATATCTTCTACTAAGTTTGAAATTACGTGAGGTGTCATTTGTTCTTTTCCAAAAAAATAGCTTCTACAGATACTTGATAAGCTTGTAAATGGTATTACTAAAGTGATTGCTAGAATTGGAAGATAGCATCTTTTATCGTGTAATAAATCACTTGATAGAGTAGGTGCTATTATTATAATTGTTATAATTAGTAAGATATTTACTAATGCTGATATAGGAAGAATGGAAAAAAATAGTTTGATATTGTTTTTTCTTTTTTCGGCTACTAATTTTGATAAAGCGGTAGGAAGGCCAAATTGTCCAATTCCAATAAATAGGGAAAAGGTTGGTAAAACCATCATATATAATCCTAAACCTTCGGTTCCTATTAATCTACTCATAATGATTTTTATTAGCATTCCTAGTAATTTGGTTAGTAGTCCGCCAATTAGTAGTATGATTACAGATTTTATAAATTTTTCTTTCATACTTTAGTATATGATGGAAAAGATAATTATATTAAAAGGAAAAAAAGCTTTAATAAAATTTATTTTGTGGTATCATTGATGTAGAGATAATTTTATTTATATGTAAATTTATTGTTAACCGAACAAATGTAAAAATATGTCAATTAATTTTGTCAAAGAAAATTAATTTTATAAAAAATATAAATTATATCTTTATTCATATTAATGGAATATGATAGACTGATTTTAGAGGTGGAAGCAATGAACGAGTTATTAAAATTTTTAACGACAGAAGAAATGATAGTGGTGTATGTCTTAGTGGGGGTTGCATCCATTTTATATTTTCTTGTTTATTTTTTAGATAAAACAGCGGCCAAGAGGAAACAGAAACAGAATACGCGAGAGTTAAAAAAAAGTGTATTAGAAGATTGTAGTAATACTTTTGATAAAGATATTGAGATAGATTCTCAAGAACCGATTTTAACACTTAGTACTGAGAAGAAGGCAGATGAACCGATTCTTTTAGATATTGAGGAGATAAAACCAGAATTGGAAGTATCAAAAATTGAGAAAATTGAGGATGTATCAAGTGTTTCTGAAGTTGCAAAGTTGCATATGGAAGATTCTATTCAGAGCGAAATAGGAGGGGATGTTCCTAAAGATTCTTTTTCAAATGATGGGTTGCAATATACTAGTATTGAACCAAATCCAACTGAAGCACAGGCTGAGTTGATGAGACTTACAGAAACATTAGAAAAAGCAGAGGAGGAAGTTAAAAATATTGATTTGACTGCGTTTGAAGAAGAACAAGAGCAAAATGCAATTATAAGTTTGGACGAATTGATGAAACGTAATAAGATTTTGTATGAAAACGGTCAATTAGAACAACTTCAAGATGAGGGAAATGAACCTATTAGTTTACAGGATTTAGAAGAAAGAATGAAAGTTAGTTATACGGAAGCTCAATCTATAATTGGTGAGCCAACTACTGTTTTAACAGAAGATAATATATCAGTGCCTAAACAAATGGCTCTTGATGATTTTAAAACTGTTTCAGTTTCTAATGTAGAAAATGTAAAATTAGAAGAAAAACCTATTTATCAAGAGCATAAGAAATTTAAGAGTAGTCCAGTTATTTCTCCTGTATTTGGTATTGAAAAGCCAACAGTGAATAATTCTTCTGATATAGAACTGGAAAATACGGCAAATTATGAGAAGTTAGATGAAGAAATTAGAAAAACTAATGAATTTTTAATGACTTTGAAAGAGTTGCAGAAAAAGTTAGATTAAGCTCCATAAGGAGTTTTTTTGTTGGTTGAAAAAACTGTCTAAATATGATATACTTTGTAGACGAAAAGAGGTGTTTGTTATGAAGAAACATCCACTTGATATTATAATTCTAATTTGTTTAATTATCGTTATATTTTTATTGGTTTTTCTGCTATTATCCGTTAGAGATAGTGGTTTTAAAAAAGATAATAAAAATGTTGCAGAAACAGAAGAAAAGATGAATAATATCGATAATATGGGAGGTTCTTTTGATACTTCTAATAATATTAATGATAATAATGAGTCATTATTTAATGATACAAAAATAGCTGCTAGTGAGGACGAAGTTGTTTATTATATTAGTCAAGTAGAACAACAGGTTGAAAAATTATCTCATCAACAGTCGGATTCTAAAAAAATAAAAGATCAATTAGAAGATACCTTTATTACATTTACAGACTTTATATTTTATGGTGGCACTATTAAGGGTATTACTTTTCAAGAACTTACTGATACGGCAAAAGAAAAAGTATTAATTATTTATGAGAAAGTTGATAGTATTATAGAGAGTCGTTTTCCTAGCTATAAAGAAAATATTAAATCAACTGCGAAAAAAAGTTATACAACTGTCATTTCTAAAGCAAGTGAATTAAAAGATACTATTGTTTCTAAATATAAAGAAAAAGTTGGAGATGATCAGTATAATAATGTTGTAGATAATTTAGAAGAAGATAAAAATCGTTTTCAAGATGCTTATACGCCATATATAGAAAAAGGTAAGGAAATAGGATCTCAAACATTGGATAAGGGAAAAGAAATTGTTAGTGATGCTATTGGTAAAATAGATAGTTGGTATAATGGTTTTAAAGAAAGTAGGGAGTAATTTGCATACAGTTGGAATTTTGACTTTGGGGTGTAAAGTAAATACATATGAAAGTGAATATATTATTCATTTATTAAAAGAAGCTGGTTATCAAGTAAGAGATTTTGATGAAGTTTGTGATGTTTATATTATTAATACATGCACGGTTACAAATACAAGTGATATAAAATCCCGAAAAATGATTCGTAAAGCAATTAGAAAAAATGCTGATGCTTGTGTTGTTGCTATAGGTTGCTTTGTTGAAGCAAATAAGAATTTTGATTTGCCCGGACTTGATATTGTTTTAGGTAATAGAGATAAATCTAAGATTGTTGAATTACTTGATCAATGGTTTCTAAAAAAAGAGCAAATTAGAAGACTATATGCTTCTTTATCAAGTGAGTTTGAAGATATGTATATCAGTGAGTTTCCTGGTAGGACAAGAGCTTTTGTAAAAATTCAAGATGGTTGTGAAAATTTTTGTTCATATTGTATTATTCCTTTTGTTAGGGGAAAATGTCGCAGTAAAAAACCTAGTGAAGTTATAGCAGAAATTACTGATTTGGTGAATAATGGATATAAAGAGGTTGTTTTAACTGGTATTCATACTGGAAATTATGGGGTTGATCTTGATATAGATTTTGCTACTCTTTTAAAAGAAATTGTTACTATTCCTGGTCTTTTACGCCTTCGTATTTCTTCTATTGAAATTACGGAATTGACTAAAGATGTACTTGAAGTTATTGCACATTCTTCTATTATTGTTGATCATATGCATATTCCTTTACAAGCAGGTAGTAACCATGTATTATCATTAATGAATCGTAAATATGATTTGGACTATTATTTAGATAAAATAAGTGAAATTAGATCTGTTCGACCTAATATAGCTATTACTACGGATATTATTGTTGGTTTTCCAGGTGAAAGCGAGGAAGACTTTATTGAAACTATTCATATCTGTCAAAAAGTTGGTTTTGCTAAGATTCATGTTTTTCCTTATAGTGAACGAATGGGAACGAAAGCTATGGAATTACCTTCACATATAGATGCTACCATCAAAAAAGAACGAGCAAAAAAACTTCTTGATGTTTCTAGAAAATTAGAAAATTTATATTATGTTTCTTTCGTAGGAAAAGAAGTAGATGTTTTAATAGAAGAAATAAAAAACGGTAGAAGTTATGGTCATACAGGAAACTATTTGCATGTAGAGATACCTCTTGTTCTTCCTCAGAATATTTTCGTCAAAGTTAAAATTAGAGAAGTTTCGTATCCTTATTGTGTTGGTGAGGTTTCTTTGTTGGATGTATAAATTAAAAGTCTTATTTTGAAGTATTGAAATAAGGATAGGTTGAATAATTAATCTAAAATTAAACTGATTATTTTGCCAGTTTTTTATACTACTAAAAATAATAGGAGGAAAGTATGGATATCTATATTAAGGGTCATTATCAAAGAAGTATTTATAAGAATAGTAATGGTTACCATATTGGACTTTTTAAGGTGCGTGAAACCAATAGTTCATATCTTACATCATTTTTAGATAAGACTATTACTTTTACAGGGTATTTTCATGAATTAAATGATGTGGATACCTATCTTTTTTTTGGACAAATGATTGAACATCCTAAATATGGTCCTCAGTTTTCTGTTACTAGTTATGAAAGATGTAAGCCTGAAGAAAAGGATGCGATAGTAGAGTTTTTAACTAGTGGAATATTTAAAGGGATTGGTGAGAAAAAAGCTAAATCTATTGTTGATGTTCTTGGTAAGGATACTTTACAAATTATTCTGAATCACCCAGATAATTTAATTTTAATTCCAGGTATTACTAAAACTAATGTTGATACTTTGCATAGTAAATTGAAAGAATATGAAGCTAGTTATGAGACGGTGCTATATTTGTCTAATTTTGGGTTTTCTACTAAGGACTCAATGCTTATTTATAACTTTTATAAAAATCGAGTAAAAAGTATAATAGAAGAAGATATTTATCAATTAGAATATAGTATTTATGAACTTAATTTTAAAAAAATTGATCGGGTTGCTTTAAAAAATGGAATGCAGAAAGATGCCTTTGTTCGTGTTAGAGCAGCAATTTTATATATTATGGAAGAGGTTGGTAATGCTTATGGTCATAGTTACTTTTATTATCAGGAAATTTTTAAATATTTACCTAGAGTGTTAGTTGTTAGTATTTCTGATGAAGTATATCGCAAAGCAATGGAATCTTTAGTTGCAGAGTTGATGGTTATTCAAAGAGAGGATAAATTTTATTTAAAAGAAATGTATGATGCCGAAGTTTTAATAGTAAAAAGGTTTCGTTTACTTGCTCATAAAGAAGATGAAAAATTTAAAGATTTAGAAGATAAGTTTAAAATGATGGAGAGTGCTTTTGGTATTTTTTATAATCAGGATCAAAGAAGAGCTATTCTAGATAGCGTTTGTAAAAATTTTTTGATTATTACTGGTGGCCCTGGTACTGGTAAAACTACTATTATGAAAGGTATTATTGAATTATATAAAGAAATTCATAAATTGAATTATGAAAAATTAGTGGAAAAAGTTCAATTACTTGCTCCTACTGGTAGGGCGGCAAAAAGGATGAGTGATACTACACTAATGCCAGCAAGTACTATACATCGTTTTTTGAAATGGCAAAAAGAAACGAATAAATTTCAAGTAAATGAGTATCATAAAAGCAAAGTAGAATTAATTATTTTAGATGAGGCCAGCATGGTTGATACTTTGCTTTTGGCTAGTTTATTACGTGGTGTTTCTGCAAATTGTAAAGTAATTATGGTAGGTGATAGTTATCAGTTGCCTTCTGTTGGTCCTGGACAAGTTTTACATGATTTGATTGAAAGTAAAAAATTACCAGTAGTAGAATTAAGAGAACTATATCGTCAAGGACAAGATTCTAATATTTTAATGTTGGCGTATAATGTTCGAAATGGAGAAATTAATGATAATGTTTTTAATAAGGATGAAGATTTAACTTTTATTCAATGTGAGAATGATGATATAATTTCTAATTTAATGGAAATTTCTTCTGCATTTAAAGATTTGTCATATAAAAATTTTCAGATTTTAGCACCAATGTATAAATCCCAATATGGCATTGATATTATTAATCAAAAATTACAGGGTATTTTTAATCCCAAAGGTGATTTAAAAAAAGAAGTTGTAGTTGGAGATGGTGTTTTTCGTGAGGGAGATAAAGTAATTCAACTTACCAATATGCCAGATGAAAATATTTATAATGGTGATATTGGCATTATTAGTCAAATAATTATACAACCATCAAAAAAAATTATCATTGATTTTGATGGTAATGAAGTAACTTTTACGGCTGCTAATTTTAATAAATTCCGTCTTGCTTATGCTATTTCAATACACAAAGCACAAGGAAGTGAATTTGATGTTGTTGTGATGCCGATTGTTGAGGGATATAGAAAAATGCTTTATCGTAAACTTGTATATACAGGAATTACTAGAAGTAAAAAAATGTTATATTTAATTGGGGATAAGAATGCCTTTCATCAAGCTATTTATAATACTTTTTCAGATGTGCGTAGAACAACAATGAAAGAATTTTTAGAAAATGGTATAAAATAAAATTTTTTTCTCATAATAAAAATGAGGTGATAAAAACATGGAAAAGAAAACAATGAATAAAATGATGTGGGCTGCAATTTTGGGTGGAATGGGAGTAGCTGGATATATGTATATGAAAAAAAATCCCAATGCTATGTCTAATATGAAAGAAATGGCAAAAAATGCGGCTAAAGCTACATATGATAAACTAGAAGATATTGATTAGTAAATGGATTGGACTAAAAGTGGATTAGTTTATAAGGCGTTTATAATTGAAGATTGTAATCTATAGTTAGGAGACAGTCTTTTTTTGTTTTTAGGTTATTACATGTGTAATAATAAATATAGTTTTTTTATTGATTATATTTAGGTTTAAGAGGAAGAAGTTGTATTTTAGATGGTAATTTATATTGTAAAAAGTAATATCTTGAATTTTAGAATAATCTCTTTTATGAATAATAAGATTTAAAATATTAAGTGTGGAATGGTGATTGTAATTTTTGTAAAGTACTATTTAATAATTTAATAATTATAGATGTTTTATGGCAGATAAAGAAGAATGAAGTTGGTTTAATTTAATGAAAAATAATTTACTTTATGTCAAATATAGTAAAGTTGTCTTTGAAAAATTTTGCTTTTTTGTTATAATGAAGTGTAGTTAGATATTAGGAGTGATAATAAATGGCATTAAAATATGATGAGTCATCGATTAAGATCTTGGAAGGACTAGAAGCAGTTAGAAAAAGACCAGGTATGTATATAGGTTCTACTGATAAAAGAGGACTTCACCATTTGGTATGGGAAATTGTAGATAATGCTATTGATGAAGCAATTAATGGGTTTGGCGACTATATTAAAATAATTTTACATAGTGATAAATCTGTTAGTATTGAAGATCATGGTCGTGGTATTCCTACTGGTATGCATGCTTCTGGTAAATCTACTCCAGAAGTTATTTTTACGGTTTTACATGCTGGTGGAAAATTTGAAAGCGATGGATATAAAGTATCTGGTGGTCTTCATGGAGTTGGCTCTAGCGTTGTCAATGCTTTGTCTCGTTGGATGGAAGTAACAATTAAACATGATAAGGGTGAGTATTATATCCGTTTTGAAAATGGTGGCCATGTTGCGATACCATTAAAAAAGATAGGAACTACAAATAAGACTGGTACGACAGTTCGTTTTATGCCCGATGATACTATTTTTTCATCTACTAATTTTTCTTACACAACAATTTGTGAGAGAATGCAAGAGTCTGCTTTTCTTTTAAAAGGAATTACTATTGAAGTTATTGATGAAGAAGATGAAAGAAGTAGTAAATTTCACTATGATCGAGGTATAGAAGAATTTGTTGAAGATATGAATAAGGGAAAAAATACACTTCATAAAGTTTTAGCTATTTTTGGTTCTAAAGATAAGATGGAAGTTGATATTGCCATGCAATATACGGATTCTTATAATGAAACTATTGTTAGCTTTGTTAATAATGTTAAGACAATTGATGGTGGTACTCATGAAGTTGGATTTAAAACTGCTTTAACTCGTGTTTTTAATGACTATGCAAAAAGTAATGGATTTTTGAAAGCTAAAGATAAAGCTCTTGAGGGTAGTGATGTTCGGGAAGGGCTTACTGCGGTTATTAGTATGAAGATACCAGAAGGTATTTTGCAATTTGAAGGGCAAACGAAAGGAAAACTTGGAACTCCTGGGGCACGTGTTGTGGTTGAAAATATTGTAACAGAACAAATGAGAGTTTTCTTAGAAGAGAATAAATCTATTGCAACTGAGATTATTAATAAGAGTTTACGTAGTAAAATTGCTAGAGAAGCTGCACGAAAAGCTCGTGAAGAGGCTCGCAAAGGTACTAGTAAGAAAAAAGAGGAGAGAAGTTTATCTGGTAAACTTGCTCCTGCTCAAAGTAAGGATAAAAGTAAAAAAGAATTGTTTTTAGTCGAGGGAGATTCTGCAGGTGGTTCTGCTAAACAAGCAAGAGATAGACGTTATCAAGACATTTTGCCTTTGCGTGGTAAAGTTTTAAATACAGAAAAAACAAAAGAAGAAGATATTTTAAAGAATGAAGAAATTAATACTATGATTTATACAATTGGTGCTGGTTATGGTTCTAATTTTGATATTAATGATTGTGAATATAGTAAAGTTATTATTATGAGCGATGCTGATGAAGATGGTGGACATATTCAGTGTTTGTTACTTACTTTCTTTTATCGCTATATGAAACCTTTAATTGAAGATGGACGACTTTTTGTTGCTCTTCCTCCACTATTTAAAATTCAATCTGGTAAGACTATTGAATATGCTTATACAATTGAAGAAATGAAAGAAAAGTCTAAAGGTAAAAAATGTGAAATTCAAAGATATAAAGGACTTGGTGAAATGAATGCTGATCAGTTAGGAGAGACTACTATGCATCCAGGAAGTCGTACTTTAATTCGTGTTAATATTGAAGATGCACAACTTGCTGAAAAACGTGTTTCTGTTCTTATGGGAGATGAGGTTGCCCCTAGAAAAGAATGGATAGATGAGAATGTTGAATTTACTTTAGAAGATGATTATCAGATATAGAAGAGGGTGAAGTTATGCCAAAAAAGAAAAATGATACACAAGAAGTGATAGAAAAAATATTTGATTATACTTTAGAGGATATCATGGGAGAGAGATTTGGAAGTTATTCTAAATATATTATTCAAGATCGGGCAATTCCTGATGCTAGAGATGGATTAAAACCAGTGCAACGCCGTATTTTATATTCTATGCATAAAGAAAAAAATACATATGATAAGGGGTATCGTAAGAGTGCTAAGACAGTTGGAGATGTTATTGGCAATTATCATCCACATGGAGATACTTCTATTTATGATGCTATGGTTCGTATGAGTCAGTCGTGGAAGACAAGACTTCCTTATATTGATATGCATGGAAATAACGGTTCTATTGATGGTGATAGTCCTGCTGCCTATCGTTATACAGAAGCAAGATTATCTAAAATAAGCAACGAAATGCTTCGCGATATCGATAAGAACACTGTAGAATTTGCACCAAATTTTGATGATACTACAGTTGAACCTACTGTATTGCCAGCCCGTTTTCCTGCGTTGCTTGTTTATGGTGCTATGGGTATTTCTGCAGGATATGCTACAAATATTCCACCACATAATCTTGGTGAAGTAATTGATGCAGCAATTTATCGCATTGATAATCCGGATTGTACTTTGGATACTTTGATGAAATATGTTAAAGGTCCTGATTTTCCTACTGGTGGTATTGTTGAAGGCATTGATGGAATTCGTTCAGCTTATCAAACAGGTCGTGGTAAGATTGTTGTTAAAAGTAGGTATATAATTGAAGAAAATAAAAGTGGGAAATCTATTGTTATTACTGAAATTCCATTTGAAGTTAATAAGGCATTAATGGTTAAAAAAATTGATGATATTCGTATTGACAAAAGAATTGATGGAATTAATGAGGTTCGTGATGAGTCAGCAGCTGATGTTAGAATAGTTATTGATTTAAAGAAAAATGCTAATGTTGATTTAATTATTAACTATTTACTTAAAAATACAGATATGCAAATTAATTATAATTTCAATATGGTTGCAATTGTTAATAAACGTCCTAAATTATTAGGCCTTGTTCAATCATTAGATGCATTTATTGCTCATCAAAAAGAAGTGGTTCGACGTCGTACGGAATTTGATTTGGCTCATGCGAAGGCTAGATATCATATTGTTGAAGGTTTGGTTAAATGTCTTTCCATTCTGGATGAAGTTATTCGTGTCATTCGTGAATCTAAAAATAAAAGTGATGCCAAAGAAAATTTAGTTAAAGAATTTCAGTTTACATTTGAACAAGCGGAGGCTATTGTCACATTACAACTTTATCGTTTAACTAATACTGATGTTGTTGCATTACAAGAAGAAATGGCTAATCTAGAAAAAATTATCAATGGTCTTAGTGCTATATTAGGTAGTGATGACATTATGAAGTCTGTTATGAAAAAGGATTTACGTGATGTTAAGAAGGATTATCCGGTAGAACGTCTTACGGATATTAAGGATGAAATTACGGAAATTAAAATTGATACGGCAGCCATGATTCCTAAAGAGGATTGTGTTGTTATGGTTACTCGTGATGGATATGTTAAACGTACTTCATTTAGAAGTTATACGGCAAGTAATCCAGAAGATATTACTATTAAAGATAATGATTATATTTTAGGTATTTATGAGATGAGTACTTTAGATACTTTATTAGTGTTTACTACTCATGGTAATTATTTGCATATTCCGGTATATATTCTTCCTGATTTAAAATGGAAAGATATGCCTAAACATGTAAGTAATGTTATAGAAACTTCTCCAGAAGAGTCTGTTATTAGTGCTATTCCGGTTGTGTCTTTTGAAGTTGATAAGAATGTTGTTATTACAACTAAAAATGGTATGATTAAACGTAGTAAATTATCTGATTTTAAACTTTCCCGTTATTCTAAACCAATTAGTTGTATGAAGTTAAAAGATGATGACTTAGTAATTGATGCATTTATTGAAGAAAAGGATATGTTATTTATTACTACTGATAGTGGGTATGGTCTTAGTTTTAAAATTGAGGAAGTACCGATTGTTGGAGTAAAGGCAGCTGGTGTAAAGGCGATGAAATTAAAAGATGATCATTTAGTATCAATTAATCAATATTGTCCAACGGATGCCGAATATATTTCTATTATTACTGATAAAGGTACTGGTAAAAGAGTTCATTTATCTGAATTTGAACTTTCTACTCGTGCTAGACGTGGACTTTTAGTACTTCGTGAGGTTAAGAGTAATCCATATCATGTTGTTAAGACGTTCATTACAGATTCTAAAAATTATATTGGTATTAAGAACGGTGAAATAAATACATTAAAATTAACCGAATTAAATATACTTGATCGTTATTCTATAGGTGGACAAATTTCTAAACATGATGTTGTTGATAGTTTCTTAATTGCAACGCTTAAAAGAAGAGAGTTATCACAAGAAGAAATCGAGATGTCTAGTGTGGAAAAGAAAGAGATTAAAGAAGAAAAATGTGGTTTTAAGAAAGATAGGGTTTCTTTAAAAGAAATTGATGATCGGTTAATGACTATTGATGATTTTTTAAAATAAGAATTAACTTATGAATTATACATATAATAGTCTTACTTAGTTTTTGATTTCTTTTTTTTCGTTTAGTTTTTTAATATTTATTATAATGTTATAATATGTTTTGTACTTAGAAAGTGCTTTGTTTTTGAAGAAGAGATTATATTATTATTTATTTTGCATATATTGTATTGGTGGTAAATATGTCGAAAGAAAGTTTTAAGTCTTTTGCGAGGGGGCATACAGAACTTGCAAATTATGTTATGAATGGGAAGACTAGTTGGCAAAGATTGTATGAGCTATACGAGATTTATGGTGAAAATAGCAGTATTTGGAATGATTATTTTTCTTCGAGTAGTGTCAATGCTGTTAATAAAGAAACAGAGGTTTCTGAACTTTCTACTAGTCTTAAAGATTTGGTTAGTAATATAAGAAATATAGATTTAGATTCTGTTCAGAAGGGTATTACTAATATTCAAAAAGCTTTGGGAGTGCTAAAAGATATAGGAATTGGACAAAGTAGTTCAGCAACTACTTATGAACCTCGTCCATTATATCAGCATTTTGATGATTAAATATGGAGATTAAAACAATTCATTTAATCAAAGATAATCCTATACTCCATTCTTATTTAAAAGTTGACTCTTCTTGGTATAAAGTTCTGAATAGAAATCCTCAGGCTGTTGTTGATTTAGAAAAAGCTGCAAAAAAATATTTTAAACTTACTTTTCCTGATACAATTCAAAGAATTGTTGGAAATATTGAGATGCTTTCTTCTTTTATTGATGTATTAAAGTAAAAATTATGGTAAAATAAAATTATGAGAGAGTTAATAGAAAAGTTAGAACAATTAAAAGAGGAAATTTCTAAAGAAGAAGTTATTATTCAATATGTGAAAGAAAAAAAGAAAATATTTAGTAATAATGAAATTGTTTCAAAAATTGAGCAGTATAAAACTTACCCTTCAGAAAAATTAAAAAAGGAGATCGAAAATTCGCCTTCTTTTTTGGCATATAAGAAAAAGGAGTTAGATGTTAATATTTTTATTTTTGGTATCAATCAAAAATTTAAAGAGTTAAACCATAAAGTTGATTGTAGGAAAGAGTGATAGTATGAAAATAATTAGTGGAAAATATAAGGGGCGAAATTTGTTAGGATTTAATATTTCTGGTACTAGACCTACTATGGATAGGGTTAAAGAAAGTTTATTTGCAATGATTCAGCCTTCTCTTAATGATGCCTTAGTTCTTGATTTGTTTGCTGGTAGTGGTAATCTAGGTATAGAGGCGTTGAGTCAAGGGGCGAAAGGGATTTATTTAGTTGATAAAAATAGAAAGGCTTGTAATATTATTTTGAATAATTTAAAGAATTTAGATGCTGAAGATGCTTTGGTTTTTTGCATGGATTATCTTAAAGCTTTAAAAAAATTTTCAGATAATAATATTTTGTTTGATATTATTTTTATAGATCCTCCATATCAAACAAAATTGGTAGAGCTTAGTGTAGATAGAATTGTAGAATTAGGGGTTTTAAATAAAAAAGGAATTATTGTTGTTGAAAGTGATAAATTAGAGAAAATAATTTATCCTTCTTGTTTAGAAATTGTAAAGAGTAAAAAATATGGTGATAAATGGGTGGCTATCTTGCATTATGTGTGATAAAATAATTGTAAGATAGGTGATTATATGAAAAAGTTAAATAATCGGGGTTTTGCTATTTCAACATTATTGTATGGTCTGATGATAATGTCTTTACTGATTGTTTTTGCTCTATTTAGTAATTTAAGTACTAATCGTCAAAATACAGTTACATTTGTAGATAAAGTTGAAGATGAATTAAATCGTTTGAGTGTTGTTAATACAGGTGGAGATTATATAGGTGGAGTAGTAGATGCCCAGGGAAGAGAATATATTGTTTCTGAAAATGGTTGGTATAAGATAGAGTTATGGGGAGCTTCTGGGGGACCTAGTGTTTCTGCAGGAAAAGGCTCATATGTTTCAGGGGTTATTTATTTGGAGGCTAATTCTTCCTTATATTTTTATGTAGGTGCTCAGGGAGGGGTACATGGTACATTTAATAGTGGTAGTGCTGGTGGTGGAGCTACGGATGTTCGTTTGATTTCTGGAGAATGGGATGATGAAAAATCTTTAAGTTCTCGTATTATGGTTGCTGCTGGTGGAGGTTCTTATGGTAGTGGTGGTGCCATTGCTGGTAATGGTAATAGTCCAGGTATTCAGTTACCATGTACAGCTGGTTCTTTAGGTGGGGCAGGATATGGAAGTTCTACTAGTACAGGAGGTGGATCCTCTTATATTGCTGGTTATGCGGGAGTAAAAGCTTCTACTGGGCAAACCTATGAAGTGTTTAATATACATCGAGGTAAATACAATGAGGACGGTACTCCTGTGTTAGAAGAATATACTCCTGTTTTTTATGATGGAATGATGCTTTCTGGGGTAAATTCTGGTGTTGGAAAGTTTAAAATTACTAAAGTATCCGATAATGATATTGATAATCCACCAAGAAGAAATAGTAATGCTAAGTTGAACAATGTTATGTATATTCGTGATTGTGTTACTAATCCTAATAATATTACTAATGTTGCTAAATGGATAGAGATTCAAGCTATTAAAAATGGGGTTAGACAAGAGCTTAGTTTTGTAGAAGCAACTGGTGGAACTCTTAGCGATGACTCCATTATAAATGATGGTGATGCAGATGTTCCAGATGTTTATGCTAGAATGGATGGTAGCGGAAAAAAATGTGTTATTTATCAATTAAGCGATACTATGAATTTAGATGAAATAGCAGTATGGCATAGTTATTCTTATACAAATACTTCGTCTAGGGTTATTGGACATGAGTTGTCAGTTAGTGCCGATAGGAGGGTTTGGACTATGTTACGAAGTGTGAGTACTGATACTTCGACTGGCGGTCAACATAACGAATATGAAACTTCTGATGGAATTCGCTATAATACTTTTCAATACGATTCGACAGAAGAATTACCTGAGGGCAATTATTATATTTTTTCTTCCTATAGTAATAATAAAGTATTAACGTTACGATCAGATGGTGATAATTATGTTGCTGCATTGCAATTATTTACTGGTGAAGGTGATCAACTTTGGCGTGTTTATAAGAACGGGGAATATTATCATATTCAAAATATTAAATATCAGAAAGATATTATTCTTTTCGATTCTAGTGATTCTTTAGCTTATTTAAATGATCCTAGTCTCTCTGCTGATAGTCAGAATGTTACAATTACACCTCTTGGAAATGGGTATTATACAATTTCACCATATAACACTACTAGTGTTCAAGCAAGTTATAATCCAACATATGATGCTGTTTATAGTCTAACGTCTTCTGGTCAACATACGCAGCGCTGGAAATTTGTTGTTGCAAGTTAATAAACTTGCTTTTTTTTTAGGAAAAGTTAGCACAAACCATTGACAAGTGCTAATATGTGTCATATAATACAATTAGCACTCGTATAATAATAGTGCTAGCAATAGGAGGCAAAATTATGTTGACGGATAGGCAATGTAAAGTCTTAAAGTTGATTGTTGAAAAGTATATTAAAAATCCAATTCCAGTTGGCTCTAAGACTATATCTAAAACATTGAAATGTTCCAGTGCAACTGTTCGTAATGAAATGTCTGCATTAGAAGATGCTGGACTTTTGGAGAAGACTCATACATCTTCTGGTCGTGTTCCAAGCGAAGATGGATATCGTTATTATGTAGATCATTTAATGGAACCCAAAAAAATGACTGGAGAGGATATGCTTAAACTCCAAACGGTTTTTCATAATCAACAGCTTGCTTTATCAGATGTTATAGTAAAGAGTTTACAGGTAATTTCTGATATGACCAATTATACTACAGTAGTACTTGGTAGTACTTCTCATGAGAATCTTCTTAAACAAATAGAAGTAGTTCCTATTGATGATGTTAGTATGATTGTAATTGTAATTACTGATAGAGGTCATGTTGAACATAAAAATATTCGTTTGCAAGATATATCTTTAGATGAAGTTAAAAAGACAGTAAATTTAATTAATAATTTGATTGCTGGTACTCCTATTGATGAAGTTAGTATAAAACTAGAATATGAAGTAAAACCTATTATTGGTAAATATGTTAAGCAACATGAACAACTATATAATGCCTTCTATCATGTGTTTAGTGATTTTACTAACCAAGAAGTTAATGTTGTTGGGAAAAATAAGTTTTTAACACAACCTGAATTTGGTAATATTCAAAAAATTCAGTCTGTATTTAGTAAACTTGAAAATCCAGAAATTCTTCACAAAATAGAAGAAGATGATGATAATAACATTAAAGTATATATTGGTAGTGAAAGTAAAATTGATGATGATGTTACTGTTATTAAGACTAGATTTAAGAATGGTAATCATGAGGGGACACTTGCGATTATTGGTCCCAAGAGAATGGAATATGATCGAGTTGTTTCAATGCTTGAATACATGAAAGAAAATATAGAAAGGTAGGTCGTTTATGGAACAAGAAGAAAAAAACAAAAAAGAAGATGTGAAAGTAGAAATGCTTGAAGAAGAAACACCTATTCCTGGGGGAGTAAGTGAAGATAAAAAACAGAAAAAAGAAAAGAAAAATAAAAAAGACAATAAGTTAAAAGAAGAGAATGAAAAATTGCTAGAACAATTACAACAACTACAGGCAGATAATCAAAGTTTGATTGACAAAGTAAAATTAACACAAGCAGAACTTGTTAATTATCGTAAGAGAAAAGATGACGAAACCGCTAATATGTTAAAATTTGCTAATCAAGGTTTGATTACTGAATTAATTAATGTGGTTGATAATTTTGAACGTGCAATTAAACTTGATGATAATGATTTAACTGATGAGTTATCTAAATTCTTGGATGGATTTAAAATGATGTATGCTAACCTAATGGAAATTCTAAAGAAATTTGGGGTTGAAGAAATTAGTCGCGTTGGTGAGGTTTTTGATCCAAATCAAGAACAAGCTTTGATGACGGATTGTGTTGATGAAATGGATGATGATGTTGTTATTGAAGTTTTATTAAAAGGTTATAAATTAAATGGTAGGGTGATTCGTCCTGCTTCAGTAAAAGTTAATAGTAAATAAAAGGAGAGATGATATATGAGTAAAATTATTGGTATCGATTTAGGTACAACAAATTCATGTGCTGCAGTATTGGAAGCTGGTGCTCCTAAGGTTATCCCAAATCCTGAAGGTAGTAGAACAACTCCTTCTGTAGTTGCATTTAAAAAAGGTGAAAGGATTGTTGGAGAGTCTGCGAAAAGACAAGCTTTGACAAACAAGAATACAGTAATTTCTATTAAGAGAAAAATGGGAACTAGTGAGAAAGTAGAACTTGAAGGTAAAGAATATACACCAGAAGAAATATCTGCTATGATTTTAAGTTATATTAAAGATTATGCAGAAAGTTATTTAGGTGAAAAAGTTGATAAGGCAGTTATTACAGTTCCTGCTTACTTTAATGATAGTCAACGTCAAGCTACTAAAAATGCTGGTAAGATTGCAGGACTTGAAGTTGAACGTATTATCAATGAACCAACTGCTGCCGCTTTAGCTTATGGACTTGAAAAAGATGAAGGTCAAACTATTTTAGTTTATGACTTAGGTGGTGGTACTTTCGATGTATCTATTCTTGAATTGGGTGATGGTGTATTTGAAGTTAAAGCTACTAATGGTAATAATCATTTAGGTGGAGATGACTTTGATGAAGCTATTATGGATTATTTAGTAAGTGAGTTTAAGAAAGAAAATGGCATTGATTTATCTAAGGATAAAATGGCTATGCAACGTTTAAAAGAAACTGCTGAAAAAGCTAAGAAAGATTTATCTGGTATGGTATCTACACAAGTATCTGCACCATTTATTGCTAAAGGAGAAGATGGGGAACCTCTACATTTAGATATGACTTTAACTCGTGCTAAATTTGAAGATTTAATTTCTGATTTAGTAGAGTCTACACTTGAACCAGTTCGTAAAGCATTAAAGGATGCTCATATGACTAAGAAGGATATTGATAAAGTTGTTTTGGTAGGTGGATCTACTCGTGTACCTATGGTATATGATTTAATTACTAAAGAATTAGGAAAAGAACCATCTCGTGAAGTTAATCCAGATGAAGTTGTTGCTATGGGTGCGGCTATTCAAGGTGGTGTATTAACTGGAGATGTTAATGATATTGTTTTGCTTGATGTGACACCATTATCACTTGGTATTGAAACATTAGGTGGAGTTATGACTACATTAATTCCTAGAAATACAACTATTCCAGTTTCTAAGTCTGAAGTATTTTCAACCGCAGCTGATAATCAACCTGCAGTTGATGTACATGTATTACAAGGTGAAAGACCAATGGCAGCTGATAATAAGACATTAGGAAGATTCCAATTAGGAAATATTCCACCAGCACCTCGTGGTGTTCCTCAAATCGAAGTTAAATTTGATATTGATGCTAATGGTATTGTTAATGTTACTGCTAAGGATCTTGGTACTAATAAAGAACAATCAATTACTATTACTTCTTCTACTAACTTAACAGATGAAGAAATTGAAAAGATGCGTAAAGAAGCTGAAGAGAATAAAGAAGCTGATGAAAAGCGTAAAGAACAAGCTGAAGTTAAGAATGAAGCTGAACAATTAGTATTCCAAACTGAAAAAGCTCTTAAAGATCTTGGAGATAAAGCTGATAAAAAAGAAAAAGAAGAAGCAGAGGATTTAATTAAAGACTTGAAAAAAGCTTTAGAAAAAGATGATATGGATGATATCAAGAAATATAAAGAAAAACTTCAAGAAAAGGCTATGGCTTTAGCAACAAAAGTATATGAAAATGCTGCTAAGGAAAGACAACAAGAAGAATCAACTGATGGAGAAAAAGATAAGAAGAAGGATAAGAAAAAGAATAAAAAATCTGATGATGATGTTCAAGAAGCAGATATCGAAGAAGAATAAGAAAAGTAGCGTAATGCTACTTTCTTGTCTATCATAAAATGAGATGAGGTGGAGATATGGCAGATAAACGTGATTATTATGAGGTGCTTGGTGTTAGTAAGACAGCATCACAGGATGAAATCAAAAGTGCCTTTCGTAAAAAAGCAAAACAATATCATCCAGATTTAAATAAGGATAATCCAGAGGCCGCAGAGAAGTTTAAAGAAGCACAAGAGGCTTATTCTGTATTATCAGATGATTCTAAACGAAAAATGTATGATCAATATGGTCATGCAGGTGTAGGTAATGGTCCACGTGGTGCTGGTGGATATTCTTATCAAGGTTTTGATGCCTCTGATTTTGACTTTGGAGATATCTTTGATTCTATCTTCGGTGGTGGAAGTGGTTTCTCTGGATTTGGTTTTGGTGGAGGAAATTCTTCTGGTAGAAGTAGTAGATCTCGTCGTGGTAGCGATGTATTAATGAGAATGGATTTAGACTTTAATGAAGCAGTTTTTGGATGTGAGAAGAAGCTTGATTTAGATGTTGTAGAAGATTGTGATGAATGTGATGGCAAAGGTGGTTTTGGAGAAGAAAAATGTTCTACATGTCGTGGAAGTGGTACTGTTACATCTGAACAACATACTATTTTAGGTTCTTTCTTATCTAAGAGTACGTGTCCTGATTGTGGAGGTACTGGCCATACATTCAAAAGAAAATGTACTTATTGTAAAGGTAAAGGAAAAATCAAGAAAAATAAAACTCTTACAATTAGTATTCCTGCTGGTATTAATACTGGAGATCGTTTACGTGTTAGTGGTAAAGGTAATCCTGGTACTAACGGTGGAGAAAATGGAGATTTATATTTAGAATTTGTGGTAGAAGAGCATGATGTGTTTATTAGACAAGAGGATGACATTTATGTTGAAGTACCTCTTACGTTGACAGAGGCAATTATTGGTTGCAAAAAAGATATTCCTACACTTTATGGTAATGTTAAAATTAATATTGCTCCTGGTACTAATAGTGGTGATAAACAACGTATTCGTGGTAAAGGTGTGGATAATAAATATCGTAAGTCTAAGGGAGATATGTATGTTATTTTTAAAGTTTATACTCCTAAAAAACTTTCTCGAGATCAAAAAGCTTTGATTGAAAAACTTGCTAAAACGGAATTGGAAACTCCAGAAATCAAAGAGTTTAATCAGTTTGTTAAACATAATAGTTAGTTTATGAGTGATAAATGTTTTTATAATATAAAAGTATTGATAAACAATAAATTTAATAAATTCATTATTATTTAAGAGTGATTTAAGGTCACTCTTTTTTTCTTTTAATTAATAAAGCATTATGATGGAATAATTGTATTTTTATATATTTTTATAATTGGGTTCATTTTGAATTAAAAAATTATTGATTAGTTTTGTAGAATAATATTTTTGTATATATTATGCTTTTATTAATCAAGCGAATTTTGAACATTGATTAATAATTGAAATAATAAAATTTTATTCGTTTTTTTATAAGATTAAATAGTATTAAAAATCAATATTTAAATCATGTTAAATAATATTTAATGTTTTGTGATATTCTAATTGTGTAATATAATTTTTCTTTCGTGGATATTGTGGTATTGACACTGTTTCAGTTGTAGAGTATATTAATTATGGTAGGTGGGAGTATTTGTGTAAAAAGTATTTTATTTCATATAGATAGTTATTGTTTTTTTAGTACGGTTTATTGCAAATATAGAAATTAAAAAAATTTGTAAAGGCCTTATGTGTTATATTTTTATGAATTATTTTATATTAGAATATGGAAGTGAAAGAGTATGCAAAGTGAAAATGTTTTTAAAAAAAATTCTCTTGTTCTCTTGTTGTAGTGGAAAAAGATGGTAATGTTGTTTTTTTGCCTAGGATTGAAGGAGAAAAGAATCATGGGTGTGCTTTTACAAGATTAGAAGAGGTAATTCCTAATATTTTGTTTGGATATGCCGGTGATAGAAATTTTAGTAGTGGATTTGAATTGGCTAATTTTGTTGCTGCTAATGGGAGAGTTGTTTTTTGGCCTAGTAATATTAATAATCCGGAATTTATGATTGTGACATTACCACAAACTTCTACGGATGAACAAGTTAATGAGGTAACAAAAATTTTCCCTCAGTTAAAAGGATATTATGTATGTGCCAATACTGCTCATTTTAAAAATGCTCGTTCATCTAAAGTTGTTTCTATTACATTGAGTTCTTCTGGTGATTTTGATAAAGCTGAAAGAGCAGTACTTAATTATTTTAGTCTTTCTTCTATGATAAATGAGGGAGATAAAGTAATTAATAATAATCAATTAGTTGTTGAAAACAAGGGATTGTGATTTGTATAATTATTTTGTTTTTAGAAGTATTTATTTGATTTTATAATTGGTGTAATATATGTTTTACTCAGGTAAAAAAAGATAGTATCTATATTTTTTAAATATAAATTTATTTTGGTTAAAAATAGAGGTTAATGCATAATGTCTTGTTTTTATTTAAAATATAAAGAGATAAAAAAATACATTATATTATTTGTTTATATATAATATACAATAGGATTATGCAACTGATATTTTACAAAAAACAACTGAAAATTGGTAGAGTGCAACCAATTAACATAGTATGATTTTTGCGAGGTGATGAAAAAAGTGAAGTTTGGTGAAAACTTGCAAAAGTTAAGGAAAGAGAGAGGAATTTCTCAAGAACAGTTAGCTGAAAAATTGGGGGTGACTAGACAATCTGTTTCTAAGTGGGAGTCTGGTGCCAGCTATCCAGAAATGGATAAGATTGTTGCAATATGTAATATTTTTCATTGTGATATGGATGTATTAATCAATAAAGATATCACAGAAGAAAGAGATAAGAAAGATGCTAGTAAAGTTGTTAAAGTAGGATTTAAAAATGTTGCTAATTATATAAAGAAGACTATTTACTTGTTTGAACACCAAAGTTTTAAGGATATTATTAAAATGATTGCTCAAATAATAATTATTGTTTGTGTTATTTTGTGTTTTTCTATTCCATTTATGGTATTTAAAGAAATGGTTGTTAGTTTATTTTATACTGGTGATAATTGGTTTAGCATTTTCTTTTCTAGATTTTGGAATTTTGTTTTTAATGCAAGTTATGGTGTTTTAGCGATTGCAACTTTTCTGTATATTTTTAAAGTTAAATTTTTAGATGGAGAAGAAATTGTTATTGAGGAAGTAAATGAACCTTTGAATACTATTGATAATGATGATTCTAAACTTATTGTGAAAGAAAGTAAAAAGAAAAAAATTATTAAAGTAAAACGAACTGAAGGATTTAGTTTATTAGATTTACTTTCCAAAGTTATTACATTTTGTTTAAAAGTATTTTTATTATTTCTGTTAATACCAACAATAATTGGTGTTATTATGTTAATTATTGCTTTTGTTATATTAATTGTTTTGATTTTTAGAGGACTATTTCTAGTTGGTCCGATTTTAATTGTATTAGGAATAACTGTTTTTTGTTTAGTTGTTATAGAGTTAATTTTAGATTTTATATTTAATTTAAGATTTAGTAGTAGAAGAATTATTATTACAATTATTTCTTCTATTGTAGTTAGTGCTATTGGAACTGGACTTTCTATTTGGTATTTTCTTAATTTGAATGTTGTGAACGGTGTTCCTAATAATTTTAAACAGGAAACACAAGAAGAAGTATATATGATGAGTGATGATTTGCTTGTTCAATATGGTTGGTATTACATTAAATTTGTTGAAGATGAATCTATGACTGATCAAGTTAGAGTTAGAATTGATTATTATCCTGATTATACTGCTGCGACATTAGAAAAAGATGATAATGAAATTTTTGTTAATTATGATACAATTGATTCTATTAATATAAATGAAGTTACTAATAGTATTATTGCCAATTTAAAAAAGAATAAACTATATACATATGATAAGTTGGGTAATGCTTCTATGACTGTTACTTCTAGTAAAGATAATATAGAAAAAATTAAAAAAAATTATAATAATCAATATCAATAAGCTGTAATATTAATGAAAAGAAGAGTTTTAGAACTTTTCTTTCTTTATTACTTTTGTAGTATTTTATTTTTTACTATAGAGTAAGTAGATAATAATAAAATATGAAAAAGTAGATATAGATTGTGTTGTTGACTATTATTTGAGAAAAATAATGAGTTTTAGAAATTAGAAGAATTAAGTTTATTAAGTGATGAGCATGGAATTAATGAAAATGGTAATAAAAAAAGAAAATTGATATTAGTACCTATCAAGTACTCACTAAATAAAAAGATTATTTAATTTAAATATACTGCACAGGAGACAAGTATCCCAATTTCTTTTGAATACGTTCGTTATTATATCAATGAACGTATTTTTTTATCTTATAGGAAAGTTCAAACTATAGAAAAATAATAAAAAAAGAACAATAAAAAAATACCAGGCATGTAAAAACATGGCTGGTATTTACTAATAACAAACCTTATTTTTTATATTCAAAA
>CALVKI010000037.1 GCA_944332635.1 uncultured Bacilli bacterium | reverse complement strand
TCTAAAAATAAAAAATCTTTAAATTCTTCTTTAAAAGAGATTTTTACGAATACTGCAGCGACTGCATAAAATAGATAGAATTTAAACATTCTACCTAATTTTTATCGTGTTCCATCTGAACTGTAACAATTATTTCTTAAAATCTTACTTGAGTAAATATTTGTATTTAAAATATTCTATTTATTATTTCAGTTATTTCATCTGTTGTGAAATTAGAACGTTTTAAAATAATGCAGTGAACTAGTCTTTTTACTAATAAATAAGATACAATTTCAACATCTGAGAACTTTTTACTTAATGCACTATGAGTTATTTCATTTCTTTTTTTAGAAAAAGCTTGAGCTAAATCACCATTTGACACATTAGTCATATTATAACTAACAAACAATCTTTGTTTAGTCTTTTCTAACGGCTTTATAAACTCTTTAAGTGACGAGGATATTTGCTCATGAAGCGCTCCATCTAAATTATCTATTGTGTCATAAAAATTATCTATATAATTTATTTCTGTATTAGAAGAATTTGGAGTTTTTAGTTCAGAAATATAATTTAATATACTATTTTTTAGAACTTTATATTTTTCATGTTTATTGGCTTTATATTTAGGATGTAACTTATCAAATTGTCCTTCAAATGAAGATGCTATTTTGATAAATTGGTATGAATCAACGTGATTATCCTCATATGAATTGTTTGGATAAGAGAATAATGTGTTTTTTTCAGTTGATAAAATATTATATAAATTTTCAAAATTATTGACTAGTGTATCCAGAGAAATTGATAAATTAATATCAGATAAATCAATTTTTTTATCTTTCGGTAAGTTTATATGTAAAAAATAGTCAGTTGTTACTAATTTCCTTTTTTTATTTTTCCAGTTATCAAACTCACTTTTTGATAACCATATTTTTGATGTTAACTTTATTTCATCAAATTCAATTATATTTCTATTATAAAGAAAACACATTAATTCATATATGGATTTGTAATATTCAATTATATCGTTAATTTGTTTCTTTTCATTGAAATTAATCCATATCTGAGATTTTAATTTAATTGGAGTATTTAATTCCTTGCTAGAAATATTCCACATAATTCCAAAATTAAATATATCTCCATTAACGTTTAGTTTTCTCAGTAATTCTTTTGAATTATGAAATTTAAATTTAGGTTTTAATCTCTTTGTTATTTCTTTATTTTTTATTAAAAGTTTTGGACTATATAGTTGATCAATACATTTTCCTCTAAATTGCATTGATGTAAAATTTATTGCCTTAGGAGCAGGTATATACCCATTATCTTTTCCATAAATATATGCTGGAACATATCCTCTTAGGAATGAACGTCCAATTTTTTGTAGTTCAACTTTTACAAAAGCTATTGAGTTACCTTGCAAAGTAGTTCCATAATATGTATTTTCTTCGATGTTAGAATTTTTATTTCTAAAAAAAACACTGCTATAATTACTCCAATCATTATCAATATCATTTGAAAAAATAGTTAAAATATTATTTTCAAAATGAAATGCATGTTCTTTCCCTTCAAAAGTTATTTTTCCATCTCTAACAAAATTTTCAAAATTCATTTCTATCGACTCCTAACTATAAAATGATATATCTTTATTATACTACAATAATAATTATATTAATTATCTTTCAATGTCATCTTTTTCTTTGTTTAAATCTAATTCTTCAATATCATCATCATCCAAAACATTATCATCATACATTTCATTAGCAACATCAATATATTTATCGTCATTATCATACCAACTATGAAGTTTACTATGTAGGAATGATATTAGTTTTTCAAACTTATCTTTCCAATATTCAAGAGTATTTTGTATATCTTTTATTTTAGATTTTAAAAATGAAATTTCATTATCTTTTTCTTTTATAGTATCATTTAAAGTTTTAACTCTTAAATTAAGTGCTTCATTATTTTCGTTAAGAGTTTTAATCTTATTATTCTTATCTTTTAATTGTCCATGAGCATTAACTAGTGTATTAGATAGAGTTTGTATTTTATCGTATTCTTTATTTGTATTATCTACTTGATTGATAAAGTCGATAAAAGAATCCTTATCTTCTTTTGATAAAATATAATTTTCTTTATTTAATTTAGAGACTTTTAATTTATCTATTTTATCTTTTATATCTTTAGAGTTTTGCTTTAACTCTGAAGATTTTTTATTTGCTTGTTTTAAGTTTTCAGTATTCTTTTCAATTTGCTTTTTCATTTCAATGTAGTTATCCATATCAGATACATGAACATCTCGATTTCTACCTTTTTGCTTTTGTTTTAAAGTAGAATCCAAACTATATACTTGATTAAACTCTTCAATACATAAAGTTCTCATTTTATCTTGTAATCTGATTAATGATTCTTTAGTAAATACATCAGATTTACCAACTTGTTTTTCCATACCATTTTTATTCTTATATTTAATTGGAACACCAACAATATGTAAGTGCGGACTTGTTTCATCATAATGAATTATAGCACTAGCTACTTTAAAATTAGGAACAAGCATTTCTAAATCATTAACTTGTTTTTTATAGACTTCTGACATTTTCTTTTTAAAGTTTTCATCTTTAGTATCCCAATATTCTTTATCACCAAGTTCAAGAATTATTTCACAAGCAAGATCTTTCTTTTCATTGTTAGATACATTATCAAAATAATTATCTATCATTCTACTAGGTCTAGATTGTTTAGAATTGTATTCTATTCTTGCTTCTTCAAACTCACTTAAATATAATTTTTTTACATCATCAAGTGGAGAAGAAGTACCTCTAACTATTTCTATTAGTTCTTGATTATCATCATATTTTCTATAATTATGCTTATCTACTTTTGGTAATTGTCTTACATTTTGAATAGCATTATTTGGTAAAGATGTTGTTCCACTTAGATTATTTTTACCATTTTTTCTTGATATGTTTTTTTTGTTTTTATCACTACCTAGATGTAATGAATAAGCAAGTTCTGACATAGTTTCCCTCCTTCCTAGAAGTGACCACTTGAGTGGCTATTTTGGTCATCCAAAATTTCTAACCCCCTAGGAATTTTGTACGCCGAGCATACAAAATATCCAGCGGGCTAAGGTTTAACACCTTAGAATCCGTTTACTTTATTTCGTAATAACTATAAACTTCGTAAATAGTTAAAACTACATAAAGTATTAATTTTTAAATTGCTATCGCCACTTTCATTGAACTACAAATTCAACAAACGTGCCACGCATTTTAAAAATCTTCTTCGGTAACATTATCTGGTATTGTTTCAAATACATCTCTAATGTTAACCTTTATGTCATTCGGGTTGTTCTTTGTAGCAAGCATTCCCATTGATAACCAATTCTTATCTCCATTATTATATTTTTGTAATGGGAATACTCTAATAGGAACTTCATTTCTTTTAAGTGGTCCTATATCTAATTTTTCAGTTTCTTTATAATAAGTTCCTTTATATAAATTAACTTCATAATATTCATTTAATCTATATAAGTGTTGCATTATATCTTTAATAGGTAAGTATTCACTATATCTTATATTTGTATCTACACATACACCATTAAAATCGTATGTA
>CALVKI010000036.1 GCA_944332635.1 uncultured Bacilli bacterium | reverse complement strand
TACAAGCACGTTCTTCTATGGTAAGGTGGTTATAGTTCATATTATTTACTCCTTAATGTTTGATTAGACACCAACATTATATCATGAGTAAATTTATGAACTTTTTATTTTGTCTTTTTTAGTGTTGACTTGTTATTATAAATTATCTATAAAAAAAAGCACTTTAATGTGCTTTTTATCTACAACCATTTCCGTTGTTGCAGCAGTTGTTATTTCCTCCCCATATGAAGAAAATAATTATAACGACTATAATGATTGCCCAGATCCAACCAGAACCAAAGCTATCATTATTTCCATAGTTGTATGGATAAGGATACATTCCGTACATATTACTTCATTCCTTTCATTATAGTATAAGCAAAAAAATTGTTTTGTTATAGTATAAATACCTAGAAAAATAAAATTATCTGTTTTTGAAGGCTTGTTTTATATTTTATATTATTCTTAAAAAAATATTATACTTTGTAAATTTATCTTATATAAGGTTAAATTATAAGATAGAGTTTGTTATTTTAATTATTTTTTTACTAATCTATAATGTTATTAAAATTTTTAATCATATCTATGATTGAAGTAAAACTAGGGGATTCTTATTTTAGTTAGAAATGATTTTGGTTAGATTTCTTTTTTGTGTTATAATTTTTTTAGTTAGGTGAGTTTGATGGAAAAGACAAATGTAATGAGAATTTTAGAACAAAGGAAGATAAAGTATAATTCTTATTATTATGGAGATACAAGTGCCATTAGTGGGGTAGAAGTTGCTAAAGTGTTAAAGCAAAACTTTAATCAGGTGTTTAAAACTCTAGTTACAATTGGTCATTCAAAAAGATATTATGTTTTTATGTTGCCAGTGGATAAAGAATTAGATTTGAAAAAAGCAAGTGTCGTGGTTGGTGAGAAATCTATTTCTATGTTACCCGTTAAGGAATTATTAAATGTTACTGGTTATATTCACGGTGGTTGTTCTCCAATTGGAATGAAAAAACAGTTTTCTGTTATTATTGATATTAGTGCTAAACGATTTTCTACTATTTTTTTTAGTGCTGGTAAGATTGGATATCAAGTCGAAGTTTCTGTTTTAGATTTAGAAGAGAAAATGAATTACTTTTTTGCATCTATTGTAGGAGAAAAGTAAAATGACTTTTTTAGAATATCAAAATATGGAAATTGACAAATTGTTTTTCAAACTTTCTAAATCTAAATTTCGTAGTAGATTTCATCTTTCTGATAAGGATAAGGAATATGTACTATCTCATGGATTGGATACTATAAAAAAGCATGCTTATGATTTTATTTCGGCAAGACTTGCGCCATCTAATTTAGAAAATGATGGTAGACAAACACCTATGCGAGGGCATCCAGTTTTTATTGCTCAACATGCTACAGCTACTTGTTGTAGAGGGTGTCTTTATAAATGGCATCATATTTCAAAAGATAAAGAATTGACTTTAGAACAGATTAATTATGTTGTTTTAGTGATTATGAAATGGGTAGAAAAAGAGGTGAATGTATGACATTACAAGATGAATTTAAATATTTAGTTGGTGGATATTATGGAATTATGGAAATGGATGATTATGATTTAAAAGTATATGTGCTTAAAGATATAGAAAATTATATTCGTGATTTTTTATTAGAAAATCCCATTTGCGATTTTAATTATAAAAAAGAAGCTGAACATATTAAAGATACTATGTCACTTAGAACAAAATTGCAAGATAGTTTACTTGTGTTATATAAGATTAATGCATCTATGGATTTAGTGTTTATGGTAAAAAAGAGATTAAAAGATTTAGATAAAAACAAAGATTATTCCTAAGTTTAGTATTTTTTAGGTAAAAGATTTGTCTTTTCTTTTTTTTTATAGTATAATAAGCGTGATTTTAGGGGGATTAAGATGGAATTTTTGGTATTTATTAGTTATATATTCTTTTCTTTTCTATTATTTTTATTTCTTAATTTTTTCAATAAAAAATTTAATTTAACAAGGATAGAGTATGTTTTATTCACAAATATTTTTTTAGTATTTTTGGCAGGTGTTGCTAGTTATTTTAGATTTAATATATTTTGTGATGATTTATTTATTATTGTTGTTTTTGAATTTTTGATACGTATGATTTATACTACTTATTTATTAGAAAAAGATTTTTTTTCTAAAGAAGAGGGAGTTTTACAATTATATTTGGGTAATGTAGTTGCAGCTTATTTACTAAATCAGGTAATTATAAAACAGGTTAATATGGTGTTTTTGGATGCAGAACAATTAAAATTTTTGTTATGGGTATTTATTATTTTATTTTTTTATAATTTCTTTTATAAGAAAAAAGAAATGTCTTTTACTAAAGAGGTTATTTCAAAAAAAATAGAGTTGGGTAATAAAAAGCAATATATTATCTCACAATATGCAAAAATGAAGCAAAAATATGGAAAAAATATTCATGTAATGGATGATATGAGACTTTTAATTTATTCACTTATGATTTATGAAAATTATAAGAGACCTAGTATTTTTAGACAACTTGATTATTTTCGTTATCAATTTGATCATATTCCTAAAAAGCAGGGAATTATGCAGGTAGACAGTAAAAAGATGCTTAGTGATGTTGAAAGCATTGAATTTATAGAAAAAAAGTTTGAAAAGATTCAGCAAAAGAAAAAAACAAAAAAAAATATTGTTAATTCTACGGAGTTATTAAAAGGTATAGGTAAAAATAAGGACGAGATTATTCAAATAGAAGGTGTTTATCAATATTTGAAGGAGTTTTCTCAGTTGTAAAAAGAGAAAATTCTTTTTTATATAGTTTTTATTAAATGATTAAAGAATTATTTAGTATGCTTGTCTTTTTTTTATATCTATAGTAAAATTTAAGAGGTTTTGAGGTGATAAAATGATACATGTAAATAATGTTAGTTTAAAGTTTGGTAAGCGTACTTTATTTGAAGATGTCAATATTAAGTTTACCAGTGGTAATTGTTATGGATTAATCGGTGCTAATGGTTCTGGTAAAAGTACTTTTTTAAAAGTTTTATCAGGTGAAATAGAAACTACTACTGGTGAAGTAGTTGTTTCTAAAGGGGACAGAATTTCATTTTTAAGACAAGATCACTATCAGTATGAAGATGATAATGTTGTTGAAGTAGTTATTATGGGAAATGAAAAATTATATTCAATTATGACTGAAAAAAATAAAATGTATATGCAAACAGAATTTAGTGAAGAAGATGGTATGAAACTTGCTAATCTAGAGGCAGAGTTTATGGAGTTAGATGGTTGGAATGCTGAAAGTGATGCTGCTACATTACTAAATAGTTTAGGTGTCGGTATGGAATATCATTCTATGAAAATGAAGGAGATACCGGTAAAGTTAAGAGTTAAAGTTTTACTTGCTCAAGCTTTATTTGGAAATCCTGATATTTTACTTTTAGATGAACCTACAAATAGTTTGGATATTGAAGCAATTAAATGGTTAGAAGAATTTTTAATTAATTTTAATAATACTGTTATTATAGTTTCTCATGATCGTCATTTTTTAAATAAGGTATGTACTCATATTGCAGATATTGATTATGGTAAGATTAAATTATATGTTGGTAATTATGATTTTTGGTATGAATCAAGTGAACTTTTGCAAAAACAAATGAAAGAATCTAATAAGAAGAAAGAAGAAAAAATAAAAGAATTACAAGCATTTATTGCTAGGTTTAGTGCTAATGCTTCTAAATCAAAACAAGCAACTTCTCGTAAAAAATTATTAGATAAGATTCAATTAGATGAAATTGTTCCATCTTCTCGTAAGTATCCATATATTGACTTTAAGATAGAAAAAGAGGCTGGAAAAGAAATATTAAAGGTTGAAAACTTAACTAAAGTTATTGATGGTAAAACTATTTTAGATCATGTGTCTTTTACCATATTAAAAGGAGATAAAATCACATTTTTGGCTCAAGATGATTTTGTTAAAACAACTTTATTTAATATTTTAGTGGGAAAAGAAGAATATGATGAAGGAACAATTGAGTGGGGTAAAACTATTAAAACTGGTTATTTACCACAAGATAATACTGAGTATTTTGGTACTGATAAAAATATTATGGAATGGATTGGCCAATATTATGATGTAAAGGATGAGACTGTTCTTCGAGGTTTTTTAGGTAGAATGTTATTTTCTGGAGAAGATGTATATAAAAAAGTTTCTGTTTTATCTGGAGGGGAAAAAGCTCGTTGTATGTTATCTAAAATGATGTTAGAAGAGCCTAATTTTTTGATTTTAGATGAGCCAACAAACCATTTAGATTTGGAAAGTATCACATCTTTAAATAAAGGAATGACAAATTTTAGAGGTGAGATTTTATTTACTTCACGTGATTATGAATTAAATAGTACTGTTAGTAATAGGGTTATTGAAATTTTGGATAATGGCAAAATCATTGATCGAGCTATTCCATATGAAGAATATTTGGAAAAAAACAAACGATAAAGTTATAATATGATATAAACCCCATTTCTTAAACATAGAAATGGGGTTTATATTATTTATGAGGATTAATAAAAAGAAAAAAACTTAAGATTTTGTCTCAACATTTTTAAGTAGTTTTGTTCCTTTTTCACATCTATTTCCCCATGAATCTAATAACTGATTATCTTTTTTTACACAAATAATTTCGCAATTGTTTGGACAGCCTGAGCAATTAATACTTGTGGTTTCAAATTTCGTTTTTATGATATTAAAATTAAAATTTATTTCTGGTTCTTTTTTTGAAAGTATTGCTACACCTAAAGCTCCCATCAGATGTCCATGTTCATCTGTAATAATTTTTTCTTGTAAAATATCTTCAAATGATTTTACAACTCCAATATTTTTAGAAACACCTCCTTGAAAGATAATAGGTGGTAAAATTTTTTTTCCTTTTCCAACATTGTTTAAGTAGTTTGTAGCAACACTTTTACATAGTCCTGCTACAATATCTTCTTTTTTATATCCCATTTGAGCTTTGTGAACTAGATCACTTTCTGCAAAAACTGTACATCTTGTGGCAATTGGAGTTGGCTTTTTGCTTTTTAAGGCTATATTACCAAAGTTTTCGACAGGTATATCTAATCTCTCTGCTTGACTTGATAAGAAAGCTCCTGTTCCTGCTGCACATAGAGTGTTCATAGCATAATCAATTACTATTTGATCTTTTATTAAAATAATTTTTGAATCTTGTCCTCCAATTTCTATTATAGTTTTTACATTCGGATACTTTGATAGTGTTCCAATTGCGTGAGCTGTAATTTCGTTTTTTATAATATTTGCTCCCAAAATCGTTCCAATTAATTTTCTAGCTGATCCAGTTGTGCCAACACCTACTATTTGGTAATTTTTTGGTAATTTTTCTTTTAAGTTTTTTAGAACTTCTTTTACTGCATTCAATGGATTTCCTTTAGTCCACAAATATATATTTGCTAATATATTATTTTTTTCATCAATTATAACACCCTTTGTGGAAATTGATCCAATATCAATTCCTAGGTATGCTTTTTGCATTATTTTCCCTCCTTATAGTTATTAAGTCTTTGAATGCTTCTAGTCTAGTTTCTATTCCTGTTGTTGCAGATTCTTCATCATATGATAGAAATATTATTGGTGTTTTTTCTTTTTCACAAATTTTTTGAATTATTGGGATTGCTGTTATTTCTGGGGTACATCCGAATGGTTTAATATGTATAATTCCATCATATTTTTTCTTAGATAAGTAGAGGGTTCTATAAATATTGTCTAATCCATCGGCCCCTAACATATATTTACAATAATATTTTACATTTCTTTTCATATGAGGTAGTAATATTTTTTTTTGCCATAATAAATATGACAAGTTTGTAAATCGTTTGATTTCTATTTTTTCTTTTGCTAATTCTTTTTCTAAATCATAATTGGCAAAAGGTTCCATATTTGTATAGAGTTCTCCAATAATTCCTACTTTTAAGCAATTTTTTGGTTTATTAATAGTAATTTTTTTAAATTTTCTTTTGTATTTTTTATATAGATATGTTAATTTGCAAATTGAATTAGTATTATTAAAATCTTTGAACATTTGTTTTTGTAATTTTTCATGTGATCCTTTTGTTTTTTCAAAACCTATATTTTTTCTAATTATCTTGTCTATTTCGTCCATGTAGAATATATAAATAAAAGTAAATATAATTTTATGTAGGAAGTTTGTGTATGTTAATTTAGGGTTTATTTCTTTAAATATATAGTAAGTTTCTTTTAATTTTATTTTATCTTTTTTTATTAATTTGTAAAATTTAAAATTATAACCTAAATCTCTTAATATAGTTTCTGTTACTTCAGCATAGTAGCGGTATCTACATCCACCACCGGCAGTGAATAAAATATTTGCTCCTTGGTTTAGACTTTCAATAAAGTTTCCTAAATTATATTTAAAGGGTATACACACTGTGTCAGGAGAGTACTTTGCTCCTATTTCTAACGTTTTTTTAGTAATTGGAGGAGCTATTCTAACTGTTTCTCTTGTTAAGTTTTTTAATAGTTTTGAAATAGGATGATAGTAATTTCCTAAGTGAGGAAAACTAATTATTTTGTTCATTTTTCTCCTCCTTTAGATTTTTTAAAATATCAATAAAACTTTCTAATCTTGTAATCATTCCCGCTTCATTATTTAAATCTTCAAATATTAGAGTAATAACTGGAATTTTTTTAATTTTATGAGCTATTTGTTCATTCATTAAGGAATCGGGTCCACAAGGGAATGATGAAATTAGAATAATTCCATCCACATAATCTTCATAATATTTTGTACTGGCTGCTATTTCTTTATTATGTGTCCAATGGATATCTGGTGTTATTCTTTGATATTCTTCTTTAATTTTTTCTTGTTCTATTTTATTACTATAAAAAATATCAATATTATTTTGTGAAAGGAAATTGATTACTGTTTTCCCTATTAAATTATCATATAAATTGTATGGATGACCTGCTAATAATATTTTTATTTTATTAGATGTTAATAATAACCTTTGTTCTTCTTCTTGTTTTTTTCTTTTCATTCGTTTTATTTTTTCTGCATATTTATATGCATTATACGTTTTTATATAAGAAAATCCTAATTTTTCTCCTAATTTTAGAAATCCTAACATTTGATAGTTTCTAGTAGTGATATCTACATTATAATTTAATATTTCTATGTCAAATAAATTATTTACTAAATCGTATAAAGCATTAAAATTGGTGCATACTTGATTTTGTTTTTCTAATGAGAAAATACGGGGTATTAAAATACAGTCACATTTATCTTTTAATTCCATAATGTGTCCTAAATATATTTTTAATGCTAAACACGATTCGTTTGGAGCTATGCTTGTTCCATCTATAATTGTTTTTTTTGTTGTCTCTTTACTTATAATGATATTTTTTCCTAATTTTTTGAAAAATTCTATCCATAAATCTTTATCATAATAATAGAGTAGTGCTCTTGGTATTCCTATGGTTGATTTAATATTATCACATCCTCAGTTTACTCTATGTTTAGCATCAAAAAAAAATATATATTTTTTTACGACAAAATTATTTTTTACTAAAAAATAATATAAAAGTTATAATTATTTTTCAAATATGTTATAATTAATTTTAGTGAATGGAGGAATTATAGATGAAACAAAAAAGTAAACGTATAATGGTAGGGATGGTTGTTGCTGTTGGAATAGTTTTACTTTGTTCGTTATGCTATTTTGCTTCTAGTGCTGCAACGAATAAACTAGGAGATACTTATGCAAAGGCTTCTAATAATGCTAATAATATTACCGCTAGAGCACAAGAAGAAAGTGAAAAAATTTCAGAAGATGAGATGAAGGATTTCGAGGATATTGATGTTGATACTTATATTGACTTATATAATGATGATGAGAAAGCAGTAGTATTATTTTCAAGACCAACTTGTGGGTTTTGTCAAATAGCTGAACCTATTTTGCATCATATTGCATATCAATATGATTTAACTATTAAACATGTTAATACTGATGAGATGGATTCTGACGATTCAACTAATTTAGTAGAGTCTGATGATTATTTTAGTGAAGGTTTTGGTACACCGTTATTAGTGGTTGTTGCTAATGGAAAAATTATAGATGTAGTTAGTGGATTAGTAGATACATCTAGTTATATTGATTTTTTTAGTGACAATGGTTTAATTGAAGGATAGGAGAAATATTTATGAAAAGTGCTTATGAATTTGCTTTAGAATTTAAAAAAAGACATCCTATGACTGTAGGATGGAGAATTAAACAGAATGCATCTGTTGTTGATCGTCATATAAATCCTGATGAACAAATATTATATGCTTTTGTTGGTCAAAAGAATAATAATCCATTTAATTTTTGGAATAGTGCTGTTGTTGCAATTACTAATAAACGAATTTTAATTGGCAGAAAAAGAGTAGTTATTGGATATTTTTTAAATTCTGTTACTCCTGATATGTTTAATGATTTAAAAGTTACTAGTGGCATTATATGGGGTAAGATTTATATTGATACGGTTAAAGAATTTATTGTTATATCTCATCTTTCTAAAGGTTCATTAGGAGAAATTGAGAGTGTTGTTTCAAGCTATATGATGGAAGAAAAAAGAAAATATGGAATTACAACTGATAATTAAAAATAACTTTTTTCTTTTCTTTTTGATATACTGTAATAGTAGGTGATGGAATGAAGAAAGTTTTGCCAGTTTTATTTTTACTTGTCTTTGTTGCTTTTTGTTATCAAATTGTTGTAAATTTTTTTGTTACAGAACATCAAATTGAATATTCTTTGATTTCTAATGACCAAAAATATTATACTGTTTCTGAATATTATACTAAAGAAAAAAGACGTCATTATTATTCTTTTTTAGTAGAAGTAGGAAAGAAAAAAAAATCTTATTCTTTTTCTATAGAAGCAGATTTTAATAGACAAGAGAGAATTATTACAGATATTAAATATTATAAAAAAAATAATTTAGAATGTATTTTCCCAATATATAAAAGAAATCAGACATATGATGTTAGTTGTTTGTTAGATGGAAAACAAGTTAGTTCTTCTTTTCTGATTCAACAAAAAAATGAAGATTTTTCTTTTATTTCAAGGAAATTTAGTGAGGTAGGATATGATGATATTTATTATACAATGAATATTCCTACTACTAGAGAAAATAATCTTTTTGTTTCCTATGATTATATTCCTCGTGGCTATGTTTTTGCAATTTGGAACTATCGTGGAATTTATATTTTATCTTCTGATGGTATAGAGAACGAGATATATTTAAATGAAGATAATTATGAAAATGGATTATCTATGGGAGTTGGAAAATATTATGTTACAGTAAATACGGATAATGAAGAAGAAAATTTAAATTATTATCAGCTGATTATATATAATTTGGTTGATGGTGGAAAGACTGTTGTTGATGTTGATATTTCACAAGATTCTTATTTTAATGGTGTAGTAGATGATATGTTATATATTACAGATCCTAAACAGAAAAAGCAATATGTTTTAACTCCTAGTAAGAAGGAATTTAAAGAGATGCAAAAAGTTTATGAAATATCTAATTCAAAATTAAAAAAAGCGGACAATACTTTTTTTAATTCAAAAAAAGTCGATTCTCATCAGGTTATTAATAAAGAAATTACAAAATTATATAATACGAAAGATATAAGGAAGAATAGGGATGAGTATTATTTTAAAACAAATGATGGTGTAATATATCGTGTTATACAAAATGATTTTCAAAATCCTATTGCTATATGCCAATTTGATAATATTAAAGAGTGGCAAGTTCATGATGATGGAGTTAGTTTTATTGTTGGAGACACTTTATATCTTTATACTGATGTTTATGGTTTGAAGCCTATTTTAAAAAATTCTGAATTTCAATATAATTCTAAAAATATTTATTATTTTGTAAGAGGAGAATAAAAATCTCTTTTTTTTCATATGTTATAAAAAAGAATAATTTATTGTTGATATTTTGTTATAGTTTTGATATAATCATAAGTGCAGATGGGGCTTTAGCCAAGTGGTAAGGCGTGGGTCTGCAACACCCTGATCACCGGTTCAAATCAGGTAGGCCCCTCCATATGCGGATGTAGTTTAGTGGTTAGAATACGGCCTTGCCAAGGCTGTGACGGGGATTCGATTTCCCTCATCCGCTCCATTTGAGTACAACTTACGGACTATAAAAGTTCGTAA
>CALVKI010000035.1 GCA_944332635.1 uncultured Bacilli bacterium | reverse complement strand
TGCTTGATTTCATCAAAACAAGACCAAAATAAGACCAAAAAAAGCTAGCACAAGGCTAGCTGGGTTAGTCAATGACCAAATATAATATCGGTCACTAATAATATATCATGTTATGTAAAATATTTCAATAAAAATATCTTTAAACTTACACAACAAAAAAATATTCTATTTGTAAATTCAATTATTCGATGTTTTTCTTGAAATTTATTTATAGTTAATATATAATGTGAATGAGATATACTTTATAGTTAGGTGTTTACTCCACATACTTTTATAAAATAAAATTATGAGGAGGTGATCCGCATGAAAAATAAAAGGAAAGGATTCCTAAATGGAATACTTAGCGATGATACTACTAATTTTAGTAGTAATTGCCTTTATTTTGAAAAAGGATTAACAAAAAAAGCACCTAACCTTAATTCTACTAAGAGTTTTGGTGCTCCAACTAAATAGAATGTGGAGATACACCTAACAACAAGAATTAAGTATATCTCTTTTTATATATTATGTAACAAAATCATAATATATACTAAAAATTGAAAGGCTTGAAGACGATAGATTAACAATAATAAACCTAATCTTCAATATAATTATAACCTTTTGTCAACACTTTTGCAACATTTTTGTTATACTTTGCTATATTTTGCTATATTTCGTTGCAAAAAGTTATACCTATTATACAGTTTATTAACAATTTGTCAAATTAAACTGATAATAAATGCTAATTTTATAGTTAAACAAAAAAAAGAACCTAGCCATTACGACTAGGTTTTCTTTTAAGCAAATTAACTAAAGAAAAATGGAGATACATCTAACCAAAAAATTAAATATATCACATTATAATTATACTATATTTTATACTTCCGTACAAGGCCCACATTTTACCCAAACTTCGCGTGAACCAATTTTAATTTTACATGCATCAGTAGGTTTATCGATTGCTAACACTGTAAATACTCCTGGAATTTTAATATAATGTCCTGTATCGCATACTTGATCTACTGTACGATTACCATATCGATCAACTTCAATGCAAGGTGTTGCGTCAATATAATTATAATCCGCAAATGGTTGATCTGCTAATTCTACACAAGCGATTGCGTTTAATCTAGCACTTACAGATGTGATTTTGTAAATACCATTTAAAACAACCTTGCTACCTACATGAAGAATCTGATCAACAGCTTCCTGAGATTGTGAAACCGATACATTACTATCCCCCAATTTAGCTTTAAAATCTACCCAACGGTTTGGATTTGACACGAATGGAGCTGGGCAATTCTTTCGTGTGACATCATAATGTCTTACTACATTAGTTGTTGGAATATTATATTTATTCATTAAGTCTTTAACTAATTCAATAGTATTTGCTACAGTTTTTTCTGATACATCAATAATACCATTATTATTAAAGCAACACATTTCAATATTAATAGAGTTTGTGTTTCTTGAACCATTATAGTAAATATTAGCTCCAACACCCCAAGAACAATCACTATCTTCTACTACTTGGTAAATCTCATTGTCATCTACAAAATAATGGGCACTCGTTCCTCGATATACTTCATAAAAGTAGTCTGCGTTATTTTTTGCACTAGAGACAGCACCTACATAATGAATATTGATATATTTATTTTGCTTAGTACCTCCTGCACCATCGCCTTTCCAATAGTTAATTTTGGTTATTTTCTTTTTAATATTCATTTCACTCACCTACCTTAATCGCTTTATTTTCCCATTTCTTATAGGCATCTAGATATAATTCTTTTTTATCTCCATTATATGTTAATTCATAATACATCCCATCGCTAATAGTAGTACTTACCATTGCTTTATTGTTTTGTAAGGTCTTACAACTCCACACAATATAAACATCATCCAATGTGATTTTTACATCATCAGTTTTATCTAGATGTTCATTTGAATAATCTCTAACTATTTCTTTACATAATTTTTCAAAATCATTATTTTTCATACTATTTTCCCTCTTTCATAAATAAATTCTTAAATGCTTCATATAATCCTGTACTAGCTAAACCACTTAATAAGCCTGTTAAAATCGTATTTAATGTGATATGGTCGATATCAGATACAATAGCTAATATTAATCCTAAACCACCAACAATCAATGGAATATATTTGTTAATTTTGTCTGTAGTAATTGCATTTTTTATGATATATCCCACACATAAACAAATTCCTAGAATGATTACATTCACATATTCTGCTAAAATATTTAAATCCATATTATCTACCTCCTAATTTTAAATATTCACTCTGAATATATTTCATTTCGATTTTTATTTGACCATTTCCACCCATATTTTTGTATTTTTCATTTAATTCGAAAATATGTTGGAATTCTTCATAAGTATATATACGTTTGCCATTTCTTAAATTATTTGCAAATGTAAAGATCTCATGACGAATACGGTCTTTTTCATTGTTATCGACTTTAATTTCTAAATTTGTCAATCTTGACATCAATTCACCATTTATTTGCTTGCCTACCCATTTTAAAAGCCGACTAAGAGGGTTTATCTTGATCGGCGTTATCTCGACTACAATACTAAGAGCAAGTAAAATATACGGTATTATTTCTAAATGTCCCATATCTACTCCTTCCAACGTCCATATGCGTGGTACGTAAACCAAAAATCGGTTGCGATAATTTTTTGAACAGACATTAACCTAATTGTACATTGTTTTGTTGTTAGTGATTCATTACTACCTAAACTAACAAAATACATACCTTCGTCACCGTATGCGTTAGCCACCACTGTTGGTGGTTCGATGAATTCCTTCGGAAATGTTATATATTTTTCTTTAAAGTAATATGGACCCCACGCGCCACTATTGACTTTTGTACTATTAACTGTACCGTAGCACTCTAAACGGCCATCGTTATATTTAATAGCTGTTCCGTGGTCACCTTGAATAACTTCATAACCAAAGTTATCATTTAATTTTTTACCCATGTTTGCCGATAACGGATTAGTCGAACTTGTTGAGTTTAGGTTGTCAATAACGTTTAACGTTAAAGTCTTCCAAGTAACATCTTGGTTAGAGTCACTAGCTTTTGCTAAAAATTGACCAGTTGTTCCCCCGTCTGGGACACCAGAACCATTAACCCCATTTTTAGCACTAACATTGACAGTCACGTTTGAATTGTCGCTTTTTGAAAAAATAATAGGTGTGATTGTATAACCTTCACTATCAATTGATGTTCCCGCCGTCGCTGTTGTAATACTCACTCCGTCATCTCCCGCTAAAAAGTCATAATCATTTGGAGTAGCTACTACCGTTTTGCTAACAACTTTATGAATTTCAGTTCCTTTTGAAACTGGTAAAGTAAGAATAATGTTCGTATCATTTATAGTGTATTCGTTTTCATTAAGCCGAAGGCCATTAATATAAACATCTAATAAGGTCGTAGAATTGTATTGTGGAATATTGATGGGAATAGTTGTTGTGTTATCTTCCAAAACAGTGTAAGTGTCTTTATATTGCTTATAATAATTTGCTTTATTCAAACTATTTAGCCATTCTTGTTCACTTAAAGGTGCCTCACCTTCGGGCAAATTCGCCACGTAAATTTCATAAGCACTCAAACCATTAGGTCCTCTCATATTTTCAAAATGAACAACTCCTTTGATAGAATCTTGTTCTTTTACAACAGCTTTAATATGTTTTTCTATCATTCTTCCACCTCGACTTTCATCAATAAAAGCTCAATTATTTTTTTATCTCCGTCTTGTAACGGAGTCGCTATGAAACCATTAACCATTATGTCACATGGATTTCCAAATCCGTCGTCGCCGTCTGGAGTAATAAAAATATCATATATATCATTCACGCTAAGGACTTGCCCGCTATCATTGTTTAATAAATTCGCCCACGGCAGAATATATGCTGAATTTCTTATGAATTCATTATTTCTGAAATTCCAATGAGTCATTCTACATTCTAATATTCTTGTATTTTCAGGGTTCCATGTATCATCTGGGAAAGTAAAACGAACATTTACCCATTTATTATTTTGTTCTGTAAATTCTTTTTTTAAAATAACAAAGTCGCCTTTTGTATAAACTTCTTGTTTTGATTTGTTTTCACCAAAAGCATAGAACTTTTGATCATGTGTGTTTATTTTACCAATTCCAAAAACATTAATATTTACATCAACATCAATAACTGATCCAGAACTACTTCCGGGATATAAATATAAAGTAACTAATTGTGTTGAATCCTCCGTGT
>CALVKI010000034.1 GCA_944332635.1 uncultured Bacilli bacterium | reverse complement strand
ATATGTATTGGTTCATTATTTTCATTTGACCAAAAATAAATTTTGTATCCGTAAAATTTCTAGTATATTAGGCACTAAGAATCCCTCCTTGTCTTGCCCATCTATAAAAAGATGGCATACCTCTTTCTACTACAGTTCTAAACATTTCTATTTCTTCATCTGTATAGTTTCCATCTTTGTATAATATTTTACAGCTTGGAAGTTCAAATCTCACACTGTCAAATCCTTTTTCAGTAGGTCTTTCAAAATGTACGTGTATAATTTCTTCTCCATTTTCATTTTTCATAATATGTGAAAAAACAACTTCTGTTTCATCAGCATATTTGCAATAAGGATACATCACTTTTATCACTCTCCATCTTTTATAATTTTCTTATTATTTCTTATTAATTAATAAAATTTATTTAATATGCTTGTCCTCTATTTTATTAAAATCAAGTTTTCTTATATACTATTATTAGTATAGCATAATTTTCCTAAAATTACTATATATTTGTATCACTTATAAAATTTTTATTTTATTGAATTTTAAAGTGCCATTTAAAGTGTCATTAAAGTGCCACTTATAGTGCCATTTTTTAATATCATCATTAATATTGCTCTAAATAGGCTATTACACCCTCATCTTATTTATTTTTATTCAATTATTTTTCAAACTATACTTCTGGACATTAAGAAATTAGGTGTATGATTTCCTACTATGTGTCCTTCATTAATCATTCTTTCTACAATTTCAGATGCTGTATTTAGATAATGAGAAGTTATAAAAAAAGTTGCTTTTACATCATTTTCTTTTAATACATCCAAAATCTTTTCAGTATACCCCGCTTCATATCCACAGTCAAAAGTTAAGTATATATTTTTTTCTAAACTTTCTCCCAAACATATTCCTTCATTTTCTTCTAATATTTTTTTATTTTCACTTCCTACATCTGGTTGTTCATGATTGCTGTTTCTTTTTATCCCCCAGCTCATTTTTTTCGTATCATTATTTAATGCTTCTTGATTCGTATTTGAAGCTACATTTGAACTTGTAGACACTATATTTTGATTTTTTTGTATAAAAACAACACCACAAATAATTAAAATGGTGATACATATACAATAAATAAATTTTATCTTACTATGCATTTCTCCTCCCTCTGTATTTACAAAAATACCTTGATTTTCTTTGTTTAATTTTATGAGCAACAAAAAAAAATATTACTTATTAAAAATAAGCAATATTTTTTTAATTTAAATGTATTTCTGTAAAACATTATTCTTTTATAAATTTCTTTTTTCTTTCATTATATATCTTAGCTTCATCTTTTCTTCCTATTCTATAATACAATGCTATAATATCATCATAAAGATTTAGTAAATCAGAATCATATTTTTCTGGATACATGGTTAAATAATTTTCTAAAATATCGATTGCCTTTTTATAATATTTTTCAGCATTATCATCATTATTTAAGTTTTCATAAGAATAAGCTAACATATAGCAAATCTCAAGATGTGCTAGTACAATATCACTTTTTTCAAAACTTGTTTCACTATTTATATCAACTTTTTCTAGTATGCTCAAGGCTTCCTCATTATATTTTATTGACTCTTTATAATTATTGTCTTCTTTTAATAAAGACATACCAATATAAGAATTTACATTCATATCAGATAATGCTTTATCTAAATTGTTTAATTTCTCATATTCTTTTAACTTATTTTTAACAAATTTTGTTGCTCGAATATCCATTCCTGCCTTATCTTCTACCTCTATAACGAAATTTATTAATTGTTCTATAGCTTCGGCATATTCTTTTTTATTAATTGGTAATAATTTTTTTCTAATAAAAACACCTTTTCTGTAATAAGTTAATGCCTCTTCGTATTTTTTCTGTAGTTGATATATACTTGCTAAATTATCATATACTACACCTAAAAATTCATTCGCTTCTTCATCTTTTTCAGCTTTTCTTTCTAATTCTTCTGCTATTTCTATGGCCATTTTACCATATTTTTCGGCACTTTTATATTTTTTTAAAGTTGTATATATGAAAGCTAGAGTTGAATATTGAACACATAAATCTTTTTCTGATTTATCATACTTTTCCGTTATTTCAATTGATTTTTTTAGATATTTTTCTGCTTGTTCATATTGTTCTTGCGCTATATATACTTTTGAAAGGTGAAAATATCCCATTTTCATATCAGAATACTCTTTTATTTTTTCTGATAATTGGATAATTTGACAAAAAATTTCTTCAGCTTTGTCATTTTTCTTAATTTCATAATATCCTTTTCCCAAAATCTTGTATACCTCTATAGTATCTTTTGTTTCTATTTTTAATTCTTCTACCTCAATATAGCGTAAATATTTTTCGCATAAATCAATTGCTTTTTGATATTCTTGTTCTTCATCTAACAAGAAATTAGCATAAACTATCATTGTCTCTCTAAGAAGTCCACTCTCTTTTTCAATTCTCATTGCTTCTTCATAAGTTTCTTCTATTTCTTGAAATCTATTTTCATTATTGGTATCTAATAATAATGTATCTGCTCTTTGATGTAATTCATTTACTTTTATTTTTAATGCTTCTTTTCTCTGGTTTTGGATTGCTAATAATTGATTCGCTTCTTCTGTTATTTCTTCTAATTTCAATGCTTCTTTTGCTGCTTCTATATCACCATTTTCTAAACATTTTTTAGCATAAATCTGTCTTTTTGATAATTTTCCTTCTGTCGAACTTTTTACAAATGAACTTTCTAAATCAATAATCTTTTTTTCAAGTTCAAAAATAGATTCTTTCACATTTTTTCTTTTATTTTTTATTTCTGTAAATTCATCAAACAATCCATCATTATCAGGATCTTCTTTTAGTTCTTCTCTCAACTTCCAAAAACTTTCTTCTAATTCTGAAGCTTCTTTTTTTAAAGTTTCAAGATTTTTATTATTTAAAATAATGGGAATATTGTCTAATTTCATTATTTCTTTTTCATTAATATAGATTTTTCCTTCTTTTGTTTCTATTTTACCTAAACCTAATGTTTTTAAATGTAACACGATATTTAATTTAACTGTATCTATATTTTCATAACTATTATAATAATGTCCAAGTTCTTCATCTAATTTTTTCATAAATTCTATTACAGATTGTCCTATTGTATCATTTGTCTTTTTTATATAAGTAGATATTTTTGGATGTTTATACTCTACAAAATTTTTATAGGCAATGTCAAATTTATTAATAGATTTTTCATCTATTTCTTTTTGAAATATAATAAAAAATAATTCGCTTGATTGAATTTCTTCTCCATCTATTTTAGGTTCATCTAAGATTAATTTAAAATAGATATTATATTCTTCGTACTTATCGTTTAAATCTCTTATAAAATTCCCAATTTCTCTTTCATCTTGTAAAAGCTCCTTTTCATTTGCAATTAAATAAATATTTATTTTCTTCATATTCTTATACTCCTTTTAATACTTTATAAATTTATTATATAAAACGATTCCATCTTCTTGTACTTTCATTGAATCCCCTATTATGTTTTTTATGCTTTCTGCTATTAAAAATTTAAGTTGCATCACATTTTCAAATTCTCCAACAGTGACATCTTTTGTAAGTTCTTTCTTAAATTCTCGTACACTTGTATCATAATCTACTTTTTGAAACAAAACACATATATTAGGAACTTTTGATTGAATGGCTACATTATATTCTTCTAAAGTATATTGTCCTACCTTTTTTCCAACTAACATTAAGAATATTTCGGATTTTTCTATTTCTTTATTATATTCTTCTTGCTTTCTTCCGAGTCCAATACTATTATCATGGAATTCACATTCAAATAATTTAATTTTTGTATAATAATCAATTAATACATCTTGTATTCTTCTTATAAAATCGCCAATTTCATTTCTCTCTTCTTTAAATTCATTAATGGAAGATGCTAAAAAAATTTGAAAATTGTTCATATATCACACCTCTCTTTTATTTTCTTTCTATATCATACAATAAATATTAAAATTTTTCAAATTTTTCATAGCTGTTTTTTACATTTTTTAGGCTATTTTTTTATAAATTATAGTTCTGTATTCCTTCATATCGCTAAGAATCTAAAAATATTCATATATTCAGATAGTGTATTGACAAGTCTTATTTTTTGTTTTATATTAATTTTGTTATGCTTAAATACTGTCTAAATTTAGCTAAATATAGCTCATTTGCAATTTTTTAAGGAGGTTAATATGATAAATTTCATAATTTGTGATGATGAAACATATATGCTTGATAAGCTTTCTTTACTTTTTGAAAAAGCTTTTATTAAGAATGACTTCGATGCCAAAATTGTTTTAAAAACTACAAATTATAACGATATTTTTAAATTTATGTCCTCTCATCTTGTAAATGTTGTTATTTTAGATATAGAATTTCATGGACAAGATATTACTGGACTTGATATTGCTGAAAAAATTAGAAAAATCAACAAAGATTGTTATTTAATATTTACAACAAGTCATTTTGAATATGTTATGCAAGCATATCAGTTTAAAACATTTGATTATTTAATTAAAAATGCTATAACCGTAGATTCGCTTTCAAATACTTTAATTAGGTTATTTGATGATATTTCTAATTCAAATAATCGTTTCTTTAAAATCGATAATAAAGGAACTTTTATTGATTTAAATGATATTCAATTCATAGAAAAGAATGGCATGAAAATCATATTCCATGCTTCTCACAAAAATTATGAGGCTTATAATTCATTTTCAAAAATTGAAAATAAGTTACCCAATAATTTTGTGCGTTGTCATAAATCTTTTATTGCCAATATAAACAATATTAATCATGTTTCATTTTCTGAAAATATAATTACTTTCAAAAATGAAAGCTTTTGTTATATTGGCCCCAAATATAAGAATTCTTTTATGGAGATGATTAATCATGATACAATTTTTAAATAATATGATTAAAAGTTTAACTCAAGAAAATCCAGAACTATTAAAATATCTTTTAATTCCATCAAGTTTTATTGAAAATTATATATTTATGATGTTATTTTTGACATTTTTTAATGTGAAAAATAGTATTAAACAGAAAATTTTATATGTAATATTAATGTCAATAATAAGTATAATAACTTCTAGCATTTTATCTGAACCTTTAAACATCTTCATAAATTATACTTGTATATTGCTCTTAATAAAACTCATATTTAAACTAAGCATTTTGAAAAGTGTTATATCATTAGCTCTTTCAATTTCCATATTTGGCTTATTGAATATCTTACTACAAAATCCTTATATGTCTATACTCAATATATCACTTGATATGTTACTAAATATCCCAATATATAGATTATCTTTTCTAATGTGTCTATACTTGTCTCTACTGATTATATGTATCGTTTTAAAGAAAATCAAGAAAGTAAGATTTTCATTAGACTTTTTAGATAATTTAGATAAACAAACTTTAATCATATTATATATTAACTTGATTGTAGGTTTTCTAACAATATCCATTCAACTTGTTATTAATACTTTTTATATAGATATTGTACCATTAATCATAACCTTCTTAAATTTTATATTATTAATTTCTTTTTTCGCATTAAGTATTTATAGTTTTACTCGTGTAATAAAACTATCTAATACAAAAAGAAATTTAGAAAGTGCTAAAGAATACAATAAATCTTTAGAAATCTTATATGATAAATTAAAAGGATTTCAACATGATTTTAATAACATTATTACCACTCTCGATGGTTTTATAGAAAATAATGATATAAATGGTTTAAAAGAATATTTTATTGAAGTAAAAAAAGATTGTAAAATTATTAACAATTTATCTTTATTAAATCCTAGAACTATCAACAATCCCGGTATATACAGCTTGTTGAATAATAAATATTTTAAAGCTACCAATCTTGGAATCTCTTTTGATATAGACTTTTTCTTAAATTTAAATGAATTAAAAATAAATACATATGAATTTTCTCGAATACTTGGAATATTAATTGATAATGCGATTGAAGAAGCTGAAAAATGTAATGAAAAAATAGTGAAACTTTCATTTAAAAGAGAATATAAAAATCATAGAGCTACTATCTTAATCGAAAATACCTATTCTAATAAAAATGTAGATATTGAAAACATATTTGCAAAAGGAATATCTGGAAAAGAAAATCATTCTGGTATTGGATTATGGGAAGTTAGGAAATATATATCCAAAACGAAAAATTTAGATTTATTTACAAGTAAAACGAATAAATTCTTCAAACAGGAATTGTCCATATATGATTAAAGAAGTGTTAACACACTTCTTTATTTTTATCTCAAAAAAGAAAAACTTCTATAAATGAAGTTCTTCCTTTTTGAATTGAATTTATAATGTTTTGGAAAATATTTTTGTAAATTAATCTTTTTTTATTATTTAATTTGGCATTTTTGGTTGATGAATTATCCAAATTTCATTACATACAGTATTAACTGGTTTTGCATATTTTTTTGACA
>CALVKI010000033.1 GCA_944332635.1 uncultured Bacilli bacterium | reverse complement strand
GCGGTGGTCCATCATTTCCAATTAGAACCTCTCAAAATAAGTAGGTTTATTCATAGTGTGATAATTTAATAGCTATCACATTTTTTTCTTATAAGCTCAGACGCACTTTCCTTATAAATAAAAAAGCGATGGCTTTATCGCTTATTTGTTGCATATTGCTCCAGTCTGCTCATATACTTGGGTAATCTTATCTAAATCAATTTTATTATTATCATTTAGTAGTTGCTGGATAGAAGAATCTATTTTCAATAATTCGTCTATATCTATTTTTTGATAGTTAATATCTGTTGTACTAGTTAATGTGTTCCCATTGATTGTTATGTTATATTTATAATTTTCAATATTATCAAAATTACTGTATAATGTTTTAGTTTGACTTTCTAGGCTGGTTAAGGTTTCTTCAGAATCGGATGTTATTTTTTCGGTAGTTTTAACCTTATTTACATTTTTACCCTGATAATATACTTCATAACGAAAATCCATCTCCATACCGTTCATAGTTGCTGTTCTAGTACAAACCATCTTTTTTTCTTTTGTACTAGTACATCCTGTTGCTAATGTTAATAATACTATCCCTAATACAATTATCTTTTTCATAATACTCTCCTCTCTATTTAAATTATGTCATGGTTCTCATTTTTTGACAATAAAAAAAGAAGTTTTTTCTTCTTTTAAAATAAAGATAATTGATTTGAGTCTGGGAGATTATTTAATATTCCCATCTCTGCCATTTTATCGATTAGAGTTTTTGATACTTTTCCACGTTTTTGAACATCCTCTATACTAATAAACGGCTGTTTTTCTCTTTCAGCAACAATTGTTTTTGCAACAGTATCCCCAAGCCCATCTATTGCGTTAAATGGTGGATAAATTTCTGTTTCATTTTTAGCCACCCAAACGGTTGCATCACTTTTATATAAATCTACATTTAAAAATTTGATTCCTCTGGCCGTTGCTTCTAATGCAACTTTTAGACTTTCTGCTTGGCCATTTTCTTTGTTAGTTGCTTCATACCCTTTTACTTGAATATCTTCTATTCTTGCTTTAATAGCACTATATCCCTTAATCATAGCCTCTAAGTCTACATCAGTCGCTTTTGATGAATACCATGAGGAATAAAAATATACAGGCATATGGACTTTGTACCAGGCTATACGGAAAGCACTAATAACATAAGCTGCTGCGTGGGCTTTCGGGAACATGTATTTGATTTTTTGACAAGAGTCTATAAACCATTTAGGAATATTCGCATCTTCCATGGTTTTTTTATGTTGTTGCCAAGTTTCTGGATCTTTAGATGCTTTTCCTTTACGAACAAACTCCATAATTTTGAAAGCTTTAATGGGTTCTAGTCCATAATACATTAAGTTAACCATAATATCGTCTCGACAACCAATAACATCTTTAAATGGTACTACATTATTTGCAATTAACTCTTGGGCATTTCCTAACCATACGTCTGTACCATGTGAAAGTCCAGATATTTTTATTAATTCGGCAAAACTTTTTGGTTTAGTATCTTCTACTAATTTAATTGTAAATGGAGTACCAAATTCTGGAATACCTAATGTTCCAGTATTACACATTATTTGTTCCGTAGTTACACCTAGAGCTTCTGTTGAAGTGAAGATACTCATTGTTGCTTTATCATCTAAAGGAACTTTCATGATATCTGTTCCTGATTGTAATTGAATTAAACGTAATTGTGTAGGATCTGAATGACCTAAAATATCAAGTTTTAATACATCTTGATCGATAGCATGGTAATCAAAGTGAGTTGTTCTCCACTCTGCAGTTATGTCATCTGCTGGATATTGGTATGGGGTAAAATCATAGACATCCATATAATCAGGAATAACGACTATGCCTCCTGGATGTTGTCCCGTTGTTCTTTTTACTCCTGTACATCCCATGGCAAGTCTTTCTATTTCAGCTGTTCGCATATCTCCTAGTTCTTTTTCTTCACAATATCCTTTAACAAAACCAAACGCTGTCTTTTCCGCTACTGTACCAATTGTTCCTGCTCTAAAAACATTATTTTCTCCAAACAATACTTTAGTATAAGCATGGGCACTAGCTTGATTCAAATCTGAAAAGTTTAAGTCGATATCTGGTACCTTATCTGCATTAAATCCTAAGAAAGTCGCGAAAGGCATATCTTGTCCATCTTTGATCATTGGAATATGACAGTCGGGGCATTCTTTATCTGGTAAGTCAAAGCCTGATGAGTATGTTGCTCCTAAGGCATTACCTTTTTCATCTTCAAAAATACTTAATTTACATTTGTCACAACGATAATGAGCAGCTAGCGGATTTACTTCTGTAATTCCCATTAAAGTTGCTACGAAACTAGATCCGACAGAACCACGAGATCCAACTAAATATCCTTCATCGTTTGAATGTTTTACTAGACGTTGGGCAATTAGATAAATTGGGTCAAAGCCTCCACCAATAACGCCACCAAGAGATTTGTCTAATTTTTTCTCTAACTCCTCTTCAGACAATTCTTCTTCACTTGTTTCTTTAATGTGGTTTCTAATTAGGGATTTTACATTATCTACTCCCTTTAGAATTTCATCATGTAATGTCTTATGAGATTTTATAGAAAATTCTTCTTCATTTAAATTTTCTTGTTCTAGTTTTTCTTTTATAGTTTTAAATACAATATCACCATATAATTCTGTAGAAATACGTTCTTCTATCGAATATGGGAGTGGATCTCCATACCATTCTTTAGCTTTATCATAAACTAAATCTGTCACTACCCGTGGACAATCTAGGTAACTTTTTCCATCATCACTCTTTACTCTTGGAGAAAATGGAATACCACCTGTATCAATAATTACTTCAATTATTTCTACCATATCGGCAATCTTATTAGTATTCTCCACTACAATTTTATAGGCAATATCTTCTCCCAAAAATTTGAAATTATCTAACATCTCATCTGTTGTTCTAAAATGGTTTGATGGTATTTCTTTGATATTATTTCTAGCTAGTGGGTGTCGTCCTCCACCAGGTACTTTTTGATTAACAATGATTTCTCTATAAATTTTGTCATCACGAGTTAGATGATGAACATCACCTGTTGCAACAATAAGCTTTCCAGCTTCCTCTGTGACGCGAACAATTTTTTCGATATGGGCTGCTAGTTCTACTTCTGTTCCAAAGTCACCACTTTGAATTAAGTGATTATAACACTCCATCGGTTGAACTTCTACATAATCATAAAATCTAATAATATTAGAAAGTTCATCCTCACTTTTTGATTTTGCTAAAGTAAATACTTCACTTTCGTAACAACCACTACCTATTAATAACCCTTCTCTGTGAGCTTCTATTTCACTACGTAATATTCTTGGGGTCTTATAAAGATAAGTTGTGTTGGCTAGCGAAACGATTTTAAATAGATTTTTCAATCCTGTTTTATTTTTCACTAATAAATTCACATGATAGGCGCGACCATATTTGTGTATTTCATCTTTACTAACCAAATTATCTAACTGATCCATGGTTTCTATATTACGGTTAGATAATTTTTTTAACATTTTATGGAATACTAAAGCAGTTCCCTCTGCATCATAATCTCCTCTATGGTGAGCACTTTCATCCCATGGTACTTCATAACGTTTTACTAAAGCAGATAAAGAATGTCTTGCATATGTATTATCCATTGTCCTTGATAGTTCTAATGTATCGATTACTGGATTTGTAAATGTTCCTAAATTATATTTTTTATAGGCCATCTCCAAGAATGAAACATCAAATTTAGCATTATGAGCTACCATTGGACAATCTGCAAACCACTCTATAAATCTTTTAACGGCATTTTCTTCATTATCTTTTCCTTCTAACATATCATCTGTAATATTTGTTACATCAATAATTTTTTGTGGCAATGGTCTTCCTGGATTAATTAACTCATCATATTTTTCTAATATTTCTCCATTTCTTATTTTTACAGCACCAATTTCTATAATTGAATCGGCACCACCAGCATTAAAACCGGTTGTTTCAAAGTCGAAGACTACATACGTTTGGTCTAACATTATCTCTTTATTTGGTCTTACTACTATGTTTACGGTATCATCAATTAAAGTTAATTCTGCTCCATATATTGCTTTAAAAGGTTCTTCGCCTTCTTTTAATTTTTTATTATAACCGGTTACAAAATTAAAGACATGTGGAAAGGCTTGAACACCATTATGATCTGTAATAGCTATGGCTTTATGTCCCCATTTGATGGCTTGTTTTAATAGAACTTCATCATCTACCACACCATCCATTTGGCTCATTTTAGTATGGCAATGTAACTCTACTCTTTTTCTTTCAGCTTTATCCAAAATTACATCTTGCTCTTTTTCTATCTTTATAATGTCTCTAGCATTTAATACTAATTCTTTAGCAAACTGATCTTCTTTAGTATATCCTCTGATTTTAAACCAACTTCCAGTTTTTAATTCTTTACAAAGTCTTTTGTATTCATCATTATCTCTAACAAACACCTTACAATAAATACTATCTGAGTAGTCTGTAATCTTTAAAGTAATGATTTTAAAATCTGTTTTACTGGATTCAAAATAATCAGTTCCAAAAACATATCCTTCCACTATTACATTATTATCTTCTCCAAGTAGAGTCTTTATTTTTATTGATTCTTCTTTAATTGCTCTTCCAATTACACTATTAGGGTCTTTTGGTTCTTTTCTAAATTTCTTTTCTTTTGACGTTTCTGTCAAAGTTTCTGCTTTCTTCTCAGGAATTTTTACTTTTACTACTAAGTCTTGTTTTATCTCTTCTAAAATGCTATCTTCATGTCTTAATGATACATCAATATTAAACTTATATCCTAAATGTTTATAAATCATATTTATTTTTTCTAATACTTGATTTAATTTTTCCTCTTCTACTTCAGTTGTTGCTACTAAAACCAAAAAGCCGTCTTCTATCTTTAGTGCATCACTATATATTTCTAGTACTTTCAATTGTTCTTTTAAGTGTTTTAGAACATATGGGTAATAACTTAAGTATACATTTATATCAATATTTTCTACATTCCAAATAAATGTTATTTCTTTTGCTTTTTCATCTAAATTATTTTTTATTTTTTCTAATTCTTCTATCACTTCTAGTGGTAAAGGGTTTTTGGCTGAGATAAATATTTCCCAACTTGCAGAAGCTCTATGAACTTTTATTTTTGTTAACTTACAATTAGAAAAATATGGATATTTATTTTTATCCATATTTATTTTATTTAATAAAATTTCTATTTTATCGTCCATGTTGGCATCCCCCTATCAATTATTATATTATCTCTAATTGATGTATTTTTACAATATATTTTTGATTTCTAATACAAAAATCAATAAATCCTAAAATATCTTTCTTCTTCAATTCTTTTTCGTATGAATATTTATCAATATCAAAAGCAATTTTATCACGCATCATAAAGTTTATCATCTCTTCCTTATCTGCACCTAAATACATTAACCAATAAGGATATATTTGTCTTTTTAAATAATTTAAAGTTGGATCTCCTGTTAAATAATGACTACGTCCTGTCATTCTGGTTGGAAACTCATTTAACATCGCTAATTCAATTACTGCATCAACAATTTCTTTATATTCCGGTTTATAATCTTGTAATTCTTTTTTTACTATTTTACAAATTAATTCCACTAATAATTTTAATGAAGTATCGTTTGTTACTTTTTTTCCTAAAATAATTGTATTGACTTTTGCATCTTTAGGCGTTGCTGTATCAATGATGTCTAATTCGTCGACTACTACTAAAACTTGGTATGGCCTTATTTCTAATTTGGTTATTAACTTAATTATTTTTATTGCTTCTTTTTTATTTTCGTCCCATATTTTCAATATTTGATTACGATATTTTTCTGTATCTTTTTTTATTTTTTCATACTCTTTTGTTTCTACCACTATATTATATATACTATCATCGCTTGGAATAAAATTTTTAGGATCTTTTAACATAAGTTCTTTATCACGATAAGTAGCATTATATTCTTTTTTATAATTAATCCATAATTTTTGTTTTAATTTATGAATTTTTTCACTTATTGAAGCTTGAAACAACAAGTTCCAGATTAATACATAATCATTTACAACAAACTTTAAATTCACAAGCTATTCCTCCTACATCTTACATATATAATATATCATAAAATATTGTGTATTGAAAAAAAAATACTCAAATTTTGAGCATTAAAAGAAATTTTTATAAATAAAATAACTAGCTATTACAATAACTGCTATTACTAGAATTATTAAAATTATTTTTACTACTATAGGCATTTTCTTTTCTTTAAATTCTTCATCCATTTCGAAGTCTTTATCTGATAAATCCATACTTCTTGTATAAAAATCTGTATCTGACTGTTCCATAATACTTCCAGAATTTTTTCCTTCTTTTAATTTATTTACTTTTTCTATTTGATCTTTGTCCAAAATTTCTTTTGATAAAGATAAGCCTTCTTCTATTTCTTCTGTATCTTTCTCAAACTCATCTTTCATCGTTTCTTCTTTTGATTCATTTTTATTATCATTTGATTGAGGTTTTTCTACTCTATCCATTATATTGGTGGCCATTAAACTACTTAGTAAATCTACGCTTGTTGCTTGATCAATTTCTCCAGCTAATGTTTTAGAAGTAATGGTATCAATTAACCCTCTTAATTCTTCTTCGTCAGGTTTTGTTCTTTCTATTTTTTCTTTTCTATATTTTTCTAACTCTTCTGGATTTAAGCTTGCTAATATATTATAATTTGTATTTTTCAATTTTCTTTTTGCTTCTAGTTCGTCTTTTTTTATACGGTTTTTTTTGGCTTCTGCTAAAACGCTATTAATATCATATATTTTATTTTCATGATCTTGATATAAATAATTAAGCTCCTCTAATTCTTTTTTCACTTTAGTTTCTGGAACCAAATTGTTATATTGTTTTATTTTATGATATCCTTCTCTAGTACGATAATTTTTTTGAGCAGTACCTAAATCAAAAGCATTGGTATTCGTTACATCTGTGAAATTAGTATATTTAGTATTACGTCCAATATTTTCATATAATTCTTGATTCTTGTTAGCTCGGCGTAATGTTTCTTTTTGATCTTCTTTTTCGTAACGTTCCATTCTACTTCTCATACCGCTCACCTTCCTATATTTTAGTTTATCACACCTTAAATAAAAACAAAAGTAGTAATTAGCTCTTTACGTCAATAAAATTTTCTTGTATAATGAGGTGAAAGGAGAAGATGAAAATGAAAGTAAAAGTTAATAGAGATAGTTGCATCGGTTGTGGAGCTTGTGCTGCTATTTGTGATGAAGTTTTTGAAATAGATGATGAGGGGCTTTCTATTACAAAGAAAGAAGTAGTAGAAGAAGATAAAAAACAAGAAGTACAGGATGCTGCAGATAGTTGCCCTACTGGAGCGATTGAAGTTGAATAATAATTAAAAGCAATGGTTTTTCATTGCTTTTTTGTTGTTTAAAATCTTTATATAATTTCTATTTTAGTTTCATCTTTTGTTACTACACCATCATTAAATTTGAATATTTCATCACATAACATTTCCATATCTTCTTTAATATGTGTTGCTAAGATAATTAATTTTCCCTTTTCTTTTTCTTGTAATAAAATCTTTCTTATTTTTTTTGTGCTTTCTTCGTCTAATCCATTAAAAGGTTCATCTAAAATCAATACTTCTTGATCTTCCATTAATACTTGCGCAATTCCTAATTTTTGTTTCATACCTAGAGAATACTTATAATATAATTTATCTTTATTTTCTTCTAAACCAACTTTTTTTAGTGTATTTTCTATTTCCTCTTCTCCTATTTTATTTTGTATTCTGGCTAGTGATTCTAAATTTTCCAATCCAGATAATTCAGAAATAAAGTTTGGTCTTTCTATTAATGCTCTGGTGCTTGGTGGGAATTTATTATTTTTTATTATATTTTCTCCATTAAATAAAATTTCTCCTGTACTTGGTTCTAGAAAAGCGCAAATTAGTTTTAATAGTACTGTTTTTCCTGAACCATTGTGGCCAATAAATCCGTAAATATGTCCTGATTCTAATGTCATCGAAACATTTTTTAAGGCTTCTATTTCTTTAAATTTTTTTGATACATTCTTTATTTCAATCTTCATACATATCTCCCCTTTTTCTGTCTAGTTCCTATTTTTATTAATAATAAAATAATAGCTATAATAATTATACTAAATAAGAAAAAACAAAATATTTCTTTTTTAAATGATTGATAATCTAGCATGTAATAATAATTCCATGGAAAAATAGAAAAATTCCCTTTTCCTGTTGGCATTATTAAAAAAAAGCTTAATAAATAAACGATATTTACAATTGCTGTTTTTTCTTCTCTTGCTATAACAAAAAGAACAGTATTTATTATCATACAAAAGATTGCTAAGAAATAGAATTTAAACATTGTATAAATTGCATAAACGTCACTTTTTATTCCATAATGAAAAATTTGTTTTACTTCATAACAATCTAACATAACTAAATTGTATAAGCTTAGATAAATAAAAAAGAATAATAATAACAAACATAGGTTTACTTGTAATACTAAAATAATCAATTTTTTTATTACATTTTTTTTGTTTTCTAGACGTATTAAATAATTATCATATTGATAAAAGGTTATACAAGTATTCAGTGTTGCTAATAAGAATAAGAAATGAAATAGTAAGATAAAAGTAATTTGTGTATGACAAAATATAATTCCTGAAAATAGATTTCTATCATACTGATTAAAATTAAAGGCTGCAAAGATAGCTAGAACCACTATGAGAAACATTAGTATTTTAAATCTTCCAGTACTAGTAATAGCATTAAGTAAAGGGTTGATGCTAAACCATTTCTTTTTCATTAGTTAAAACCACCTTTTCTTTACTTTTATATATTACAAAATAATTTATAGCAAACATAATACTAGTAAATAAAGTGATAGATAATAAATAAAGAAAAAAGTTAGTAGTTGAATTTGTATATAATTTTATCATATAGAAATTTAAGTAATCTGAATTTATTTTATAATTGAAGTAAATATCTAAAAACATTTGAGGAACAAATTGTATAGCAAGTAAAGAGATAAGCCAAGTAATATATGTAAATAAAATAAGTAATACTTTATTTTTTACTTTATTTAAATATAAAAAAGAATATAGAGAAATTATTAATCCTTGTATATATAACAATATTGTTGTTTTTAGTAGATAAAGAGGAAAATTCTGATAATTCCATTTATTATAATAGCCTGAAAATTGATTTAAATCTATTCCTTCATTTGCCCCTTTTGTTAAAACGAAACTAATTAATAAAAATATCAAGAGAATTAGCGGATATATCAAAGATATTTTTCCTATAGATATAAACATTTCTTTTTTAAATTGCTTATATGACATTCTTGTTAAATAATTTTTTATATTACCATTTTTAAATTTATTATGCCACTTATCTATTACTAGTAATATTATCGATAACGGAGGTAGAAAGAATAAAAATGTATGTTGAAAAGCCAACATTTCAAAAAAAGTGCCTTTAAAATCCGTCATTTTATGATCCAATACCAATGATGTTTCTTTTAAATAATAGTTGGTTGAGGTCACTACAGCAAGTAATAATAAGAATATAGCTACTATGCTTAGCCAATTTTTTCTAATTTTCCTTAATACCCTTTTCATATTCTCACCTTTACACCTTATTTTTTTAATTATAACATATAATTTATTTTTATTTGAGTTTTTTACTATTATTTTTTATACTTAATTATAGAGGTGTGTCTATGAAATGTCCTAAATGCGGTAAGGAAATGTTAAAAGATCATGTTCATGCATTTTGTACTCATTGTGGCTATTTAGATGATGGCAAACAAATTCACGGGTATGAAGAACATCAAGCTAGCGATTTAGAAATCTATTTAGGAAAAGATTTTGAGAAAATTTGGAGAAATACAAATTGGTTTACTAGCTTGATTCTCGGTCCACTTTATCTATGTTATCGTGGTTTTGTATTACTTGGACTTATTTTAATGCCATTAGAGTGGGCTTTTTGGGATATTATTGCTAATTCTTTTTCTAGATTTTATTATGTTTTGCTGTTTTTTTCTTTCATAGTCTCTAGAACATTTTTCATGGCTGTCAACAACATGATTTGTATTTACTTTTATAAAAGAAGAATTATAAAAATCAAAAAGAAATATCCCAGTACTTATTTAACAGAATTGAGAAAAAATAATGGTCACGTTAATAATTACATGTCATTATTTTTAGCTGTGTTACTTTTTTTTCTTTTTGTTATTTCTTTTATTTTTATATATATTGATTTATGGTCTATGTAAAGATTGTTTACTATAAGCTGGAGGTGTCTTATGAAATGTCCTAAATGTGGAAAAGATATGTTTAAATCTAATAGTCATGTATTTTGTAGTCATTGTGGATATTTAGATGACGGAAAGCAAATTCATGGTTACGAAGAAAAGCAAGTTAGTGATTTAGAAATTTTTTTGGGTAATGAATATGATACTATTGTTAGAAACAATAATATTAAATCATGTTTTTTCTTAGGCCCTCTTTATTTTTGGATACGAGGATTTATTATTTTAGGATTTCTTTTACAAATTCTAGAAATTTATATTTGGTATCTTATTTTTAATTTTGGAAAGTCTGTTATTTTCCTTTTTCTTGGCTTTTTATTTACTAGAATGATTGCAATGATTGCTTATAATCCATTATGTATATTCTTGTATCAATTAAAAATAAAGTATATAAAAAAGAAGTATCCTACCTCTTATTTAACACATTTAAGAAAAAAAATACATAATTCGATTAGTGGACTTGGTATTTTTCTTTTCATATTTCTGGTTGTTGGTATTTTTATCTGTTTTTATATTCTGTACTCTGCTGTATAAAAAAAATTCCCTCATGGGAATCTTATTTTTTAGTTAAGGCATATACTTTGGCAATTTCCTTTGGAGTTAGTTTTCTGAATTGTCCTGATTGTAAATCTTTTAAATCGAAGAAAGCCACTTTTTCTCTTTTTAATTTATCTACTAAAAAACCAACACTTTCAAACATTTTCTTTACTTGATGATTTTTTCCTTCATGAATTGTAATTTGTACCATACAAGTATTTGTTCTTTCATTTACTTTTTTTAGTTTAACTCTAGAAGCTTTTACTATTTGACCATCAAGTTCTACGCCTTCTTTTAACTTATTAATTTGTTCTCCTTTAATTATTCCATTTAATTTGGCCATATAAACCTTTTCTACTTTATCATTTGGATGCATTAAAATATTAGCAAATTCTCCGTCATTAGTTAGCAATAATACTCCTGTTGTATCATAATCAAGTCTTCCTACAGGATAGATTCTAGCTTTGGTTGGAATTAAGTCCACTACTGTTTTTCTATGATGTTCATCTTCTGTTGTTGTAACAACGCCTCTAGGTTTATTTAAAATATAATATTCTTTTTGTTCTTTCTCAATTGGTTTGCCATTCACTTCTACTCTATCCTTATTAGAAACTTTAGTACCTAATTCTGTCACTATTTGGCCATTTACTTTTACTTTTCCATTTGTTATTAATTCTTCAGCCTTTCTTCTTGATGTCAGTCCACTTTCTGCGATTACTTTTTGTAATCGTTCCATAAATCTTCACCTCATCTATTTTATATAATCTGTTAAGTATTCTCCAGTATACTTGAAGATATTTTTCATGTGTTTTGATGTTATTTTTTATATCTCTTAAAGCTATAATACCACTGTTAAATATTATAGCATAAGTTCATAAAAAAAACTATGATACATTTGATTATAGCATATTTTTAACACCAAATTAGTCTTTTTACATACATTACCATAAAGGAGTGTTAATATGATGTATTCTAATAACTATGGTGTACCTACTAACTATGAAACACGTGTTTATGATGGGGTTCCTTATACTAGCATGGCAAATACTTATTCTACTACTAGTGTTCCTACTGAAGGAGTTAATGCAGAAGGTGAAAGATTCTTTCTTGCTCCTTTTCTAGTTGGAGGACTTGCTGGAACTGCTTTAGGATATGGTATTGCTAGTAATAATCGACCACCTTATCCAATGTATCCACCAATGATCTATCCTACACCATACCCTATGTATACTACTAATTATTATTACTAAAGCTTTGGCTTTAGTTTTCTTTTATTGGAAGTAAAATTGTTACTTTTGTTCCTTTGCCTAATACTGATTGATAAACAATATTTCCGTTGTGTCTTTCTACAATTTCCTTTGATAACGCTACTCCTATACCTGTCCCATGTTCTTTTGTTGTATAAAATATTTTATCAATTTTTTTTAGATTTTCTTTTGATATTCCTGTTCCAGTATCTTCTACTCTTATTTGAATTTCATCTTTTATCTTTTTTATAGTTGTAGTAATTTTTAATGTCCTTTTTTTATCCTTTGCTTCTATTGCATTTTTTATTAAATTTATTAATACTTGTTTCATACGATTATAATCTAAATTTGCATACAATTCTTCTTCTTTTATTATAAATTTTGCTTTTACCTGTTTCTCATTTAATAATGGTTCTAATGTCTCTTTTATATCATCTAATAGTATTTCTAAATCTACTTCTTCTTTTTCTATTTGTAGTTTTCCATAATCTGAAAAATCATTAATTACTAATAGTGTTCTATTTATTTCATCTTTGATAATAGGCAAATATTTTTTTAACTTTGTTTTATTCTCAACATTTATCATTTCTAAATATCCTTTGCATACTGCAATTGGATTTTTTATCTCATGAGTTAATTTGAATAATGCTAGTTTTAATTGTTTTTCTTTTTCAAGCTCACGTAGAGCTGCATTTTTTTCAATAATTTTTTCTCCTTCTTTTAATAACCATAATATACTAGTTATCGTAATTACGAATAGTAAAATTACAAATAATAAATAAAGAATAATTTCAGGAGTTAAAACATTATTTAAATCTTTTAAACACAGATAACAAGCTATTATAAAAGACTTTATACTAATAAATATATTTAATATAACAGAAGTCATGGAAGATTTTTTTAACATGTAAAAATACATAATAAGATAAATACTATATTCTATTATTCCATAACTTATTGGAATTTTTAACATTAAATGATAATAATAAATAGTTATTATAGATAACATAATGACTAATAGACTTCTTTTCTTCATGATAGCAATCAACAATGGAAAATTAATAAAAATTAAACTAGCTATGGATTCTTCTGCTTTAGTATAACGGATAAGTAAAAACATCGCTGAAAATATTACAAAATCAAAAACTAATTTTTCATCTTTTACATTGTTGCGATAACTTATATATATTGCATATATCAAGAAAGGAAAAAGAAGAAATATTAAATTAATAATTAATGATTCAAAAATCGACATAATATCACCTTTTTTAGTTTACTAATATTTTTTGTCGATGTTTGTCGAATTTTGTCTTAACTTTCTCAATATATTGTCTACTGTAAGTTTACATACTATTGTTTTACTTTGTTTCATAATGAATTTATGGTGATTACAATGTATGAAGTAAATATTTATGAACAGGTTGCTAAAAATATTAAAAAGTATCGTAGAGAAGCTGGTTTAACACAAGCTGAACTTGCTGAAGCAATTGGGGTTTCACATGAGTTCATTCGTAGAATTGAATCTAAAAAAGGTAAGAAAACATTCTCTTTCCAGACGATATGGAATATTTCAAAAGTATTAAATGTTAGTTTAGATGAACTAGCAGAGATTAATTTAGATGAATTTAAAGAGTTAAAATAAAAAGTATCTTCAAATCAGAAAATACTTTTATTTTTTAGATAAATATTTTTCTCTATCATTTGCAAATGACCGATATCTCTTAATATAGTCTATTATTGGTTCTTCTATTTTCTTTATTTCAATATTTCCTTGTTCTAATCTCATACAATAATGGCTATCTTCTTCTGTTGTTGATGGAACTTTGTATATAAATTTAACATCATCTGTTAAAGGGTCATATAAAACCATTCTCCTAAACATTAAGTTTTGAGCACTAGTTTGTGCTATATTACTAACAGTTAATAAAAACAATCTATTTGCTTCATTTAATCCTAGAGAATGAAAATTAGTTGTAGTTTGAAACCAATCAAATAATGTTGATGTTGGATTTAGTTTATAAGCTTTTTGTTCACGCATTTCTTTTCCTACTCTTTTAAGGACCTGTAAATATAGTGAATCATTTCTATATCCACTTTCTTTTAATGCTTTTTCTTCTAAATATGTAGGATCCTCATATATACTCGTTATTCTTATCCCTTTGATTGCTAAGTCTTTTTTTACATTTAAAAAGTCATTCGTATTACCTAATGGGTCTATTTCTATTATTGTATTATCTTTTAAATAAGTAATAGCATAGCAATGTGCTAATTCACCTTGAAGTAATGACATATCATAATTTTCATCATCTAATAATAATAAATCCGCTAATTCACAGAACATTTTACTAAAACTACTGCAAACTACTTTATTGCTTGTAACATTAGTAATATCTATTTTTTTATTGAATATTTCATCTTGCAATTTTTCTTCACCTATTGCCCAATACCATCTGCTATCATATTGAAAAAATTCACATAATCTTTCATAAATAAAATAAATCTTACTAATTGTGTCTTTACCTTGAAAATCATCTTCTAATTTTTTATACAAATCATTTAATAAATTCATACAATCCCTCTTGAATCTTTGGTATATTATATCATAATCTTTAATTTTTGTAAAAAAAGAATGAAATAAATTTCATTCGCCAACCTCTTTGAGGTTGTTTTAATTTGTAATATAATATTATTATGATAATAGATACTTTTAAAACCGAAAAAGAGTTAAGAATTAAATATCCTAAA
>CALVKI010000032.1 GCA_944332635.1 uncultured Bacilli bacterium | reverse complement strand
ATTTGTAGACATAAGTTTATTCCTTTCAATGTTTTATTTAGCAATTACATTGTATCAAACTTATGTCTTTTTATTAAATAAAAATAGTATTGGTATATCTTCACCAACACTATTTATAATACAACCTTTAATTGTAGTCACGAGTAAAGTGTATTTAACTGTGGCTTTTTTATATTCCACAGATTTAAGGGGGGAAATTTATGATAGAATTAAAAAATGTATCTGCAACAACAGTAATTCCATATGATGATTATAGTATTGAGGAACTGGTAGAAAAAGAAGGAGCAGTATCAGTTGAAGATGTTTTGGTATTAATAAATAAATATCCTGAATATAATTGGTCTGAAGTTATTAAAATGTTTGGTGATGTAAAAAGAAAAATTAAACTTGCCAATAAAAGAGGTCATGAACCCGAAATGTTTCATACAAAAGGATATAGTATAGAAGATTTATCAAAACAAGATTTAATGAATTATGGTGATATTCTTTTATTAGATAATCCAACATATTTTAAAGTAAGATATAAATATTTAAAAGATAAATTAATATCACAAATAAAGACAGATTTAGCCCATACTACACCAAATGGCAAGAACTATGTTAGTGCATCAAATTATGATTATAGAAATGTTGGATCTGATAGAATTCCTAGTCTTGTTTCATTAATTGAAATGTATGAAGAGCAAATAGAAAGACAGTCACATTTAACTTCAGAAAGAGATATTAATTTATTTGAATTACATAAAGATAGAAAAATGGATATAACTGAAGCAATGTATAATGAAATTATTATGTATTTAGTATATAATACAAATGAAAGACTTGTATGGGCAGATTTATCAGAACCACAAAAGAAATTATATCTATCTTCAGCAATAAATAAAAAACAAGAAGATTTAAAAACGAGAAAAAGAATAAAAGAATATATCGCTAATTATACAACTCTACCAGAACTTGAAAGGGTTGCAAATCATGATTTAAAAGTATTAAAAAAAAGATTTATAGTAAAATAAGATGGTTATTTTTGATTAAAAACCGTTTTAGTGCTATAATTTGATTTAGTTAATTAAAAAGTTATTCATTCGAAGTAATTATTTTAAACCTTTTTTAAGGAACTTATGGTTGGTAAAATAAGCAAAATTAAAATAACGAATTACAAATGATGATTTTAATCGGTAAAATACCGTTATCAATGAGAGGTAATAAACTATTATTACAAATAAAGGTGGTACTATGAGCAATTCGTTCTTTTTGGATGTTTGCTTGTTTTTTTATTTCAAGGGAATGGTTTGTATGGATAGTGGCTATTATTATTACTTTGATGATTGTAATTTAATTAACTATACAAATTATTTAAGAGGAAATAAAAATGAAAAAGAAGGATATGAAAAATTACAAGAGTTAAAAGAGAAATGGAAGGATAAATATGCAACAGCATTTAAAATATGGGAGTTGAATTGGGATTCTATATGTCATTTTTTCAATTTTCTGAACCAATAAGAAAAATAATGTATACAATAAATACAATAGAATCATTAAATAGACAATTTAGAAAATATACTAAAACTAAGTCTGTTTTTTCAACAGATATGTCCCTATTAAAATGTTTATATTTATCAGTTAAAAATATTCATAAAAAATGGGATTAAGCATATAGAAACTGGGACCAATATAAGTTTTATCTCTCAAAGTCATCTTTTTCTTTATTTAAATTTGAATCTTCAATATCATTATCATCTAAAACATTATCTTCATACATATCATTAACTACATCAATATATTTATCGTCTTTATCGTACTAATTATGTAATTTACTATATAAGAATGATATTAATTTATCAAATTTCTCTTTCCAATAATTAAGTTTATTTTTTAGATTAGTAATAATAGAATTTAATCTAAATATTCCTTTATTCTTTTCTTTTAATTGTTCATTAGCTTAACTAATGTATTTGATAGAGTTTGTATTTTATCATATTCTTTATTTCTACCTTTTTGTTTTGATTTAGTGAATGATCTAAATTATATTATTGATTAAAATTTTCAATACATGATGTTCTCATTTTTTATCTTGTAATGTTATTAAGGATTCTTAAACTAAGATTTCTTCTTTAATAATATTTACCATAATACCATCCTTTCTTTTAGAGTACGATAGTTTCTTATAACACAAAAAAACTAATCCATTTCTGAATTAGTTATTTATCAAAACTCGAAAAGTTCGAGCACATTTCACTATGGAGCCATAACTTTTCTTATATTCGAAAAAATATACTCCCAAAGTTGTTCGATTAAATCAACTAGATAAATTATAGCACATTATTTTACTATATAAAGTCTTTTAAATTAATTTTTGCCGGTTTCATATTTTCCTCATTATTTGTACATTTAAATCCTGATAAATTAGTTACATACTCTTTTGAATCATAATCAAATGAGAAAGCCATAAAATCTATCCAATGGTCAGAGTTATAATACATAAATACATCATAAGTATGATTTGGTAAACATGGTATTTTACACGCTACAATGTTATCTGAAGTAGCAAGTAATTGGCATCCTTCAGCATTATTTAAATTCGTTATTACATAGTGTTTACAATTTAAAATTATATTAGAAAAATGTGATAACTTCTTGATATCTTCTTTGGTCAATAATTCTTTCTAAATAGATATATTATTAAATCTTTTGTTTGGATTAAATTTTTTTATTATTTCTTCATAACTATCTTCGATGTTTTCATCTTCATAATATTTGAAGAAAAAAGGAATATTTAATAAAGTATCTAACAATTGTTTTTCTACTTCTTCACACATAAGCGTATTTAAAAAACAATCATATAATTTATAAATATAATCGATTATTTTTCTATCTGATTCACTCATAGCAAAATAAATGTCATTATTCTTATATATATTCATAAAGGTTTCATAATTATAATTTCATTTCTAGATTTATTTATTGTAATGTTTATTTTATTGTTTTTGTCAAATTCTTTTTTTGATATAGATAAAGATATATTTTTTGAAGATATATGAGTAACTATTCCAACTAATGGTGCATCTCCAATAATATTAAATAATAAAAAATCAAAATTGTTAAATCCGCTAGTAAAAAATAGTAAACCTTTATAAGATAATATTACAAAAATTATAATAACTACAAATAATAAAATTAATAATAAACTTCTATAATTTATATTTTTCATTTTTTTCATTACAAGTATCACTTCATTTAATTTGTTTTCTATTATATCACTTTGTTTATTTTTTTAAAACAAATACAAGGTAAAATCTAGAATAATTAACAATTATATAGTATAATTTTATTAGTTAATTTCTTGTCTGGGAGTGCTGTATGAAAACATTTAATAGCGAGTTAAAAGATTATATTGAGCAACAAATATTACCAATATATGAAAATAATGATTCTGGTCATGGCATCGAACATATCCAGTATGTTGTTAAAAGAAGTTTAAAATTTGCTAGTCAATTTCCAAATATAAATCATGATATGGTATATGTCATTGCTTCTTTTCATGATATTGCACATCATATAGATAAAGATAATCATGAAATATTATCTGCTAAACTATTTTATGAAAATGAAAAAATGAAAGATTTCTTTGATGATAAACAAAGAAAAATTATAAAGGAAGCAATAGAAGATCATAGAGCATCATTAGAATATGAACCTAGAAGTGATTATGGTAAGATAATTTCATCAGCCGATAGAACAACTAGTATTGATTCTGTACTGCAAAGAACTCATTCTTATACTACTAAACATTATCCAAATTTAGGTTTGTATCAAGTGATTGAGCGTTCTTATAACCATATGCTTAAAAAATATGGTTATTATGGTTATGCCAAAAATTACTGTTATGATGATGAGTATGAACAATTTAAAAAAGATGTTGAAACAATTTCAAAGGATAAATGGGAATTTGCTAAAAAGTATTTGGAGGTAAATAAAATTATGGATTTAAAAGGGAAAGCAAAAATATTTGCAATAAATGCTCATATGGGGCAAATTAGAAAAAGTGAACCTGATAAACCTATGATAATACATCCTATTAGTGTAGGTATGCTATTAGAAGAATATGGCTATGATGAACCAGTAGTAGCTGCAGGTTATTTGCACGATGTCGTAGAAGATACTAAATATACTATTGAAGATATAAAAAAAGAATTTGGTGATGAAGTTGCAAATTTAGTTATGGGTGCATCAGAACCAGATAAATCATTATCTTGGGAAGAAAGAAAAGCACATACTATTGAAGAAACTAAAAAGTTATCTTTAAGAAATAAGTTAGTTATTTGTGCAGATAAGATAAATAATTTAGAAGACTTAATGCTCAAATTTCAAAAAAGTGGAAAAAGAGATTTTTCAGCATTTAAGAGAGGCGAAGAACAACAAAAATGGTATTATACAAGTGTATATGAAAGTTTAATTCATGGCGAAGATGAAAATTTACCTATATTTAAAAGACTTAAAAATGTATTAGATATTGTATTTGCTGAAAAAGAAGATTTATATTTAAAAGATACTATTTTTGATGATAATAGAGAATATTACGAAAGCTTAAAAAAACTACATGCTCAAAAAGTAGAACTACAAAAATTAAAAGCATTAAGTTCATTATCAAAACCATTTGTTATTGAATTTAGTGGTACACCTAGAACTGGTAAAACTACTACAATAAATAATTTATATGATTTCTTTAAAAAGGGTGGATTTAATACTGCTATAATTGAAGAATTTACTACATCTGAATATTATAAAGAAGTATTTAAACAAAAATATAAAGATGTAAGTTCCACTGAATCAAATATGGCAATAATAGAAGAAGTTACAAGGCAATTAGAAGAGGCACTTAATTCTGATAAAGAAATAATTCTAATTGATAGATCTGTAAATGATAGGCAGATTTGGAATTATAGAAGATATATTCGTGGTGATATGCCAGAAAAACTATATCTTGAATCAAGAGGAAAATATAGTGCAATATCACGAAAGTTAATAGATTTTTTAGTTATTACATATGCTGAACCATTAATTTCATTAAAAAGGGATTATAATTCAAGCTTGGCACTAGAAAAAAGAAACTTTTTAAATATTGATAATTTAAATGAATATAATAAAAGTTTAAGAGATTTACAAGAATTATTTGAAACGAGTGTAGAAGATTCAATTTTGCTAGATACAAGTTCTATGAGTATGGATGAAGTCTCTGTAGAAATTGCATCACAAATAATGCCTGCTATGAGAAAAAGATATATTAAAAATTTTAAACAAAAATATAATTTAAGATAATGTATACTAAAAAGGAAGAACAAACTCTTCCTTTTAAAATGACTTTATCTAGTATTATTGCTAGAATTTTCTATTATAAAAGAGTGATTTTAAATCACTCCTCATAATCAGTTCATTTATCAAATTTATTGTTCACCAACACTATTTGACAAAGAACCGAAAAAAGATAAGATTTATTGTATTTCTTATCTTTTTTGGAAGTTGGCATAGCTGACAAATCAAAATTTTTGACTTGAATGCATCCTGGAATAGTTCCATATTTATGAATGCTAGTATCATTCCAATTAGATACATAAATTGCTAAGCAATCTGGCCTATTAAATGAGGGACCTATAACTAATTTGTAGCCATCTGCAATATATCTCTGCCAATAATCTTCACCGAGTTTAGATTTCTTTTTTTCATCACTACTATTAGTATTTAATGAGCAATTACCCATATAAGCACCATAATTTGTAATATATATATTCAGCTCCGGATGTACATCCCCACCAAAAGATTGCAAATCTGACTTAAGCATGTTTTTTTTGTGATCTTTTAATTGCTGCTCAGTATATGTAGATATTATTCCATTTGGAGATATTTGAACTTGCGAACTATAAACAAAGTTTATATCGTTAATTGCAATACTAAATTGTTGAAATTCTGAAAGAAGTATTGCCAACAATTTGGTTTCATTATCATTTAAATTATGCATATTTTGATAACTTTGCGTTGTTACTAAAGAAATATTTATTTGTTTTACAGGGTCGTTCATATTATACTTTAATCTTCGAATTGTATCTTTTAAATTACTAAACGACTTTCCAATTATTTGCCCCATATCCATGTGTGCTAAAAGCCTTACTACATTATTTTCTCCGTTTTTTATAACAATAGCTACACCTACGCATGTCCCCAATCCGTATGTTAATAAATGGTTGGTCTCATTTATTGATTTACATATCATTCCCATATCAACACATCTTACTGAATCGTTTCCAACACCAATTGCCATTTTACTATTATAATTTTTTGTCATTACTGCATCACCTCTCAAATATTTAAATTAATTAATCTTAATTGTAATATAATTAAAAATTCATTTTTTCATATTAATTAAAAAAATAAATATATTAAATATCTATAAGTGTCTTATTAACAAATATAAAATTGACTTAATAATAAAATATATTTATTACTAACATTATTATTTTCAATTTAATAATATAATATTTTTTGTTTTTTATATTAAAAACATATAATCTAATAAAATTACAACTTACGAACTTTTTTACAGTCCGTAAGTTGTATTCAAATGGAGCAAGTGTCGTAGATATCTATAACTTTTTTTGCTATGACGTGATAAATATCACTTACTAAGGACGTTTTACCAAATAATATTAAAAGTAACAATATATTTCTTGCTACTTTTCTAAAAATATTATTATTTTTGTAATGTTCTAATACACTTATTTAAAACTTTCTTTTCACCAGATAATTCTGTATTAGCAACATTGTATTGTTGAGATTTGTGCATTCTACTATTATGGTTATTTGACTCTAATAATATTGAACTTGTTGGCCAAGATTTTGAGCCGCCTGTTTTTTCATGAAGTTGTACTTTTAATAATTCAGTTTTTCTTAATTTTAATATTAATTTATCTAATTCAAGAAAATCTTTTTTACTAAATTTGTCTAGGTTATTTTGTCTATAATATATTAATTGATATAATATGGTTCCAAAATCAGCAGTGAAATGTGAACTACTTTCATATCCTTCTCTTATGATAAATAAAGCATTTGCTAATGTAGGCATTTGGTTAATTCCTTCATCAATTTTTCCCCATTCATGATTAGTCATGAATTCTTGTAGTGCTTTATTAGTATACATTCTTTTACAATATGCTTGTTCAGGAGAAATAACTTTTTTCTCATCAAAAATACTAATAATATTAAATAGCAAATTCTTTTTTGAAACATCTTTAGTATTTAAATTGATAAAATGTACTTTTCCATTAGAAATAATTCTAAATTCACGAATACTTAAACATTTTGGAGAATCTTCCATATGATCCACACGCCATAATCCTAATTCAACAACATAGGGTTTTCCTTTGTGATAAATTTTTCTACAAAAATTCATACTTTTCCAAGTATCTTCATTGGTTTTAAAAATTATGTTTTCTTCTTCTAAAGGAACCATATCAAAATCTTGTCTATATTCATCTGCAACAATAACACCTTGGTTTCTATATGATGCTAAAAATTTGTTTATAACTGCAGCTTCATCATAAGAAATTTCTTCATCATAATCGTAATCCCAACCTTGAGGTATAATCATAAATTTCACTCCCTTTTTTAAATTGTCTCTTATTATATACTTAAATTTAATGAAAGGCAATATTTTGTTCTAAATTTCTATTTCATACTCATCTATTTCTTTGCCTTTATTATTTTCTTTATTACAAATATAATCATCTTGAATTGATTCAATGGTATCATGACTAAATATATTATGAGTGTATAATCTTCCTAGGACTTATTAACTTCTTGATATTTATTGTAATATTTAAGATTATTAATAAAATCTATATCTTTTTTAACAAAATATCTTCAGCAATAAATTGTAGTTCATCACTTATTTCTACATTGCTAATTTTAAATTCCAAATTTTCTATTGTTTTATCAATTTTAATTTTTTATTTTATAATCATTTAGTGGGATAATAATATTTACCATTCTTTCTTGTAAAGTAGGATAGTTTGTTATAACATAAAAAAACTAATCCATTTCTGAATTAGTTATTTATCAGAACTCGAAAAGTTCGAGCACATTTCATTATGGAGCGGATGATGGGAATCGAACCCACGTAGTCAGCTTGGAAGGCTGAGGTTCTACCATTAAACTACATCCGCATCAAGTCAACTAATCAAGTAGACATTTACAATTATAGCAGATATTGAATTATTGTCAATACTTTTTTTATTTTTTTAGTTTAATATAATATGTATAGGATGTGATAGTATGAAAATACTTGCTAGTGATTTTGATTTTACATTGTTTGTTGATGATAAAGAAGTATTAATAAAAAATATAGAATCTATTAGTAATTTTATAAAACAGGGTAATTTATTTGTTATTGTTACAGGTAGAAGTTATTCTAATATTAAACAGTTGCTTAAAGAATATGATATTCCATATCATTATTTAATATGTCAAGATGGTGCAAAAATATTTGATTCTATAGATTGTTGCTTTTTTACCGGTGGATTATCAAGAGACGATGTTATTAGAATTATTCCAATATTAGAAAAGTATCAATTTAGCTATTATTTAGATAATGGATATAATCAGACGATGAATGTTGATGACTGTGTTAAAGTTGTAGGAATTATTGGTAATGAAAGAGAGACTGCAAAAAAAGTTGTACAAGAAATATTAGAACTTGGTTTTTATGCTTATCTTAGTATTGGACATATTAATATTGTTAATGGTTCTATTAATAAGAAAAATGCCTTAGAAAAAGTTTTGGTTCATGCTAATTGTAATAAAGAGGACTTATATGTAATAGGTGATGATGTTAATGATTTAGAAATGCTTTTTTCATTCCAAGGAGCAGTGATGAAGAATCATAGTGAAGAATTAGATATTTTAGGTAAGCAAAGTTATTCTACTTTAAATGAGTTTATTGAAGAATTAGAAAAAAACTAATTCTTTTTTCATATATTTTATTAGGTGATTTTATGGGAGATTTTGTTTTTTCTTTAATAGAAAATTTTGGTTATTTTGGTATGTTTTTAGGAATGGTATTAGAAGCAGTAATTATTATTATTCCAAGTGAGGCTATTTTAGCAACAGGTGGTATATTAGCTAGTCGTGGTGTTTTTTCATTTTGGGGTGCTTTTCTTGTCGGTCTATTAGGAAGTGTTTTTTGCGCTATTGTGATATATTTTATGGGTTATTTTGGTGGAAAACCATTTGTTCGAAAATTTGGTAAATATTTTTTTATGAAGGAGGAAGAGTTAGATAGAAGTGATTCTTGGTTTTCTAAATATGGAATGTTTGGAGCCCTTATTGGTAGAAATTTTCCTATTATACGAACTCTTATTTCTCTTCCTATTGGTATTATGAGATTATCTTTTTTTAAGTTTTTAATATATACGATTATTGGTTCTATTCCTTGGACTTTCTTATTTGTTTATTTAGGATATACCTTAGGAAATGGTTGGATATATATTAATGCTAAAATTACTTGGTTAAAACTTCCTATAAAAATATTTTTGATTGTTTTACTTTTTTTATATTTTTTAAAATTTATCAGAAAAAAAATTGTGAAATGATGTTTTGGTTTACTTTATTTTAAATTCATGATGCACTTTAATTAGGATAGGGTAGAGTTTATGAAGAAGATTGTATTAGTATTTTTTTTAGTTATTTTTTTTATTAGTGGTTGTTCATTCAAAAACAGTGATGAGCTTGTTTTGGCGACAGAAGCAGGATTTGCTCCGTATGAATTTTATCAAGATGGCGAAATTGTTGGGGTAGATATTGAAATAGCGAAAGAGATTGCTAAAGAGTTAGGAAAAAAATTAGTTGTTAAAGATGTTTCATTTGACTTTTTAATTAATGAAGTCAAGAGTGGTAAAGCGGATTTTGCTGCAGCTGGTATTAGTATTACAGATGAGAGAAAGAAGCAAGTTGATTTTACTGATGAATATACAATTTCTAATCAAGTTGTTGTTTTGAAAAATGATAGTACTATTACAAGTTTTTCTGAACTTGAAAATAAAAAAATTGCAGTTCAACTTGGTACTGTTGCTGATTTATATGTTAGTGATAATTATCCCGAGGCTACTTTAGTGCAACACAAGAAATATTTATCAGCAGTTGAAGATGTAAAAGCTAATAAAGTTGATTGTTTGATTATGGATGAGTTACCTGCTAAAGAAATTGTAAAAGAAAATCCAGAACTAAAAATAATGGATGGTATTTTATTTCAAGATCGCTATGGTATGATTGTTCAAAAGGGAAATGATAAACTAAAAAAACAAATTAATAAGGTTTTAAAAAGGTTAATTGAAGATGGGACTATAGATCAATTGATATTAAAATATTCAAAATAAAGAGGTTGGCAGTATGAGTGATTTGTGGGATTCTTTTTATCAAACATTTATATTTGAAAATAGGTATTTATATTTTTTAGAAGGAATAAAATTTACTTTAATTATTTCTTTCTTTTCTATTGTATTGGGATTGTTATTAGGAATTGCTGTTTCTATTATTAGGGATTATTATAAACAAACAGGTAAGTTATTTTTATTAAGTAAGTTATGTGATATTTATGTTTATGTAATTAGAGGTACACCTACATTATTACAGTTAATGATTTTATATTATGTTGTTTTTAAGACTTCTACATTATCTCCGATTATTGTTGGAATTTTAACTTTTGGAATTAATTCTGGCGCTTATGTAGCTGAAATTTTTAGGGCGGGTTATGACGGTATTGATAAAGGTCAAAGAGAAGCGGCTAAAACATTGGGACTTGATTATCTAAAAACTATGGTACATATTATTTTTCCACAGTCTCTTGCTAAAATTTTTCCAGCATTAGGTAATGAAATTATAACTTTAGTAAAAGAAACTTCTATTGCTGGATATGTTGGAATAATTGAACTTATTAAGGCCGCTGATATTATTTCATCGAGAACTTATGACTATTTCTTTCCATTAATTGTTGCGGCACTTGTTTATTTATTTTTAACTTTTATTTTATCTAAAGTTATGAAGTTTGGGGAAAGGAAGTTAAACCATGTTATATCAAGTTAAAAAATTAGTAAAAAAATTTGGGAAAATTTCTGTTTTAAAAAATATTAATTTAGAAATAGAGGAAAATGAGAAGATTGTTATTATTGGTCCTTCTGGTAGTGGGAAGTCTACTTTGCTTAGATGTTTAAATATGTTAGAAAAACCTACTAGTGGATGTGTTTATTATCATGGTAAGGTTCTTAATGATAAATTATATAAAAGTATTCAAGGAAAAATTGGGATGGTGTTTCAAAATTATCAATTGTTTGATAATTTGACAGTGATTGATAATCTTACACTAGCTCCAGTTTTGAATAAATTAATGTCTAAAGGCGAAGCTATCAATAAAGCACGAAAATATTTAAGGCAAATTCATTTGGAAGATAAAGAAACTTGTTATCCAAGCGATTTATCAGGTGGACAAAAACAAAGGGTTGCGATTATTAGAAGTCTAATGGTAAATCCTGAAGTTATTTTATTTGATGAGCCTACTAGTGCTTTAGATCCGGAAATGATAGGTGAAGTTTTGTCGTTAATAATGGAGGTGAGTCGAGAAAAGATTACTATGATTGTAGTAACGCATGAGTTAAATTTTGCTCAGGAATTTGCAACAAGAGTTATTTTCATGGATAATGGGAAAATCGTGGAAGAAGGCACAAAAGAGCAAATGTTTAAGCATCCCAAAACAAATCGATTGCAGCGATTTTTAAATAATATTCAGTAATGGAGGTAAAAATGAATAAAATTAATGTAACAAGTGAAATTAGGCCTTTAAAAAAAGTTTTGTTGCATCGTCCTGGTAATGAATTATTAAATTTAACACCTGATACTTTAGGAGATTTATTATTTGATGATATTCCTTATTTACCAGTTGCACAAAGAGAACATGATGAATTTGCTAGAGTTTTAAAGGAAAATGGGGTAGAAGTTGTATATTTAGAAAAATTAATGGCTGAAGTATTAGCTTTAAGTGATGAAATTCGTGAAGAATTTTTAAATCAATTTATTTATGAAGCTGGTATTAGAACACCAAAATATCGTGATTTAGTATTTCATTATTTAAATAGTTTTAAAAATGAGTATGAACTTGTATTAAAAACGATGGAAGGAATTCAAATTTATGAAATTAATAGAGATCAAAGAAAGGATGAAAAGTCTTTAGTTGATTTGGTTACTGAAGAGACTGATTTTCTTGCTGATCCTATGCCTAATCTTTATTTCACGCGAGATAATTTCGCTAGTATAGGTAGAGGTATTTCATTAAATAAGATGTATTCTATTACTAGAAATCGTGAAACTATTTATGCCGAGTATATTTTTAAATATCATCCAGATTTTAAAGGTAAAGTTGATAAATATTATGATCGAGATTTACCTTATCATATTGAAGGTGGAGATATTTTAAATTTAAATGATCATATTTTAGCAGTTGGTATTTCTCAAAGAACTACTCCAGAAGCTATTGATCAATTAGCTAAAAATTTATTTAAAGATGATAAGTGTAAAATAGATACGGTTTTAGCTTTTAATATTCCTAATAGTCGTGCATTTATGCATTTAGATACGGTATTTACACAAGTTGATCGTAATAAGTTTACTTATCATCCTGGAATTGTAGATACTCTACAAGTCTTTGAAATTACTGAAGGAAATATTGAAGATAGTGATGAAGACTTAAATGTGGTTGAAATAAATGATTCTTTGGAAAATATTTTATCTTCATATTTGAAAATACCTGTAACTTTAATTCCTTGTGCTGGTGGAGATAAAGTTGCATCTGAAAGAGAGCAATGGAATGATGGTTCTAATACATTATGTATCGCACCTGGTGTTGTTGTGGTTTATGACAGAAATGTTATCACAAATCAAGTTCTTAGAGAAAATGGTCTTAAGGTTATTGAAATTCCTGGGGCTGAACTTTCACGTGGACGTGGTGGTCCAAGATGTATGAGTATGCCATTGATAAGGGAGGATTAAGATGAATCTTTATGGAAGAGACTTTTTAAAATTACTTGATTATAGTGAACAAGAAATTCTATATCTAATTCAGTTAGCAATGGATTTTAAGAAGAAAAAACAACTGGGTAAAAAACATGAGTTTTTAAAAGGTAAAAACGTAGTTTTATTGTTTGAGAAAGACTCTACTAGAACTCGATGTGCCTTTGAAGTTGGTGCAATGGATTTGGGTATGGGAGTTACTTATTTAGGACCAACTGGTTCACAAATGGGTAAAAAGGAAAGTATTGCTGATACAGCGAGAGTTTTATCAAGAATGTACGATGGAATAGAATATCGTGGTTTTGATCAAGCAATTGTTGAAGAATTGGCTAAATATTCTTCTGTTCCAGTATGGAATGGTCTTACTAATGAATTTCATCCAACTCAAATGCTTGCAGATATTATGACAATGTATGAAAACTTTGGTAGTGTTAAGGGGAGAAAGTTAGTATTTTTAGGTGATGCTAGAAATAACGTTGGAAATTCTTTAATGGTTATTTGTTCTAAACTGGGAATTGATTTTTGTTGTTGTGCTCCAGAAGAGTTATATCCTAATTCTGAATTAGTTGGTCAATGTCGTAAATTTGCAGAAGCAAACGGTTCTAAAATTTTATTAACTGAAGATGTTAATGAAGCTTTAAGTGGAGCATCTGTTGTTTATACTGATGTTTGGGTTTCTATGGGAGAAGATGATAAATTATGGAAAGAAAGAATAAAATTATTAACTCCATATAGAGTTACTTCTGAGCTTATGAGTCTTGCTAATCCTGATGCTATTTTCTTACATTGTTTACCATCTTTCCATGATATTAATACAAAAATTGGAAAGGAAATACATGATAAGTTTGGTATTACTGAGATGGAAGTTACTGATGAAGTTTTTGAGTCAGATCAATCTAAAGTATTTGATCAAGCTGAAAATAGACTTCATACAATTAAGGCTGTCATGTATGCAACGATGAAAAAATGAAAAAGAGAATAGTAATAGCATTAGGTGGTAATGCTTTAGGAAATAGTCCGGAAGAGCAATTAAAATTAGTTCAGAAAACGGCTAAGTATATTGTTGATTTAGCTGATACTTACGACATTGTTGTTACTCATGGTAATGGTCCTCAAGTTGGGATGATTAATATGGCTATGGAAGTTTCTCATGATGAGGTTAATACTCCAAACGTACCATTTGCAGAATGTGGTGCTATGAGTCAAGGATATATTGGTTATCATTTACAACAATCTATTCAGGAAGAATTAGTTAGAAGAAATATGAGAAAAAATTGTACAACCGTACTTACTCAAGTGATTGTTGATAAAAAAGATCCTGCATTTATTAATCCAACTAAACCTATTGGAAGTTTTTATACAAAAGAAGAAGCAGATAAATTATATATAGAACGAGGATATATATTTAAAGAAGATGCGGGACGCGGATTTCGAAGAGTTGTTCCATCTCCGGAACCACAAAAAATTGTTGAAGCTAAGACAATTAATATGCTTTTAAACAATAGAAATATAGTTATTGCTGGTGGTGGTGGTGGAATACCTGTTGTTTATCATTATAATAAATTAAAAGGTGTAGATGCTGTTATTGATAAAGATAAAACTAGTGCTAGAATAGCTATTGATATTAAAGCTGATGTTTTCTTAATTTTAACAGCTGTTGAAAAAGTTTGTATAAATTATAATACAGCTAATGAAAAGAAATTAGATTTTTTAACTCCTTCTCTTGCTAGACATTATATGCAAACTGGGGAATTTAAAGAGGGTAGTATGTTACCAAAAATTGAAGCTTGTCTTGATTTTGTGGAGCATAATAGACGTAATGCTCAAGCTTTAATTACTTCTTTAGATAAGGCAAAACAAGCTTTAGAAGGAAAGACAGGTACAATAATTAGTAGAAAGGAATTTTAATTATGGCTACGAAAAAGAAAAGAAAAGGATTTATTACAGCCTTTTCAATAATCTTTATTTTAATATTTTTATTGGGCTTGTTAACATATTTTTTACCACAAGCTCAATTTAGTGGGGGAGAGATTGTCAATGGTACTGGAGTAGTTAGTGCTACTTTACCAGAAGTTTTAATGTCACCTATATTAGGATTTGAAAATGCTATTGATGTATGTATTTTCGTTCTTATTTTAGGAGGATTTTTAGCTGTTGTTGCTAAAACTAAAGCTTTAGAAACTGGAATTCAAGTTTTAGTAAGAAAATTAAAAGGTAATGAACTTGCTTTAATTCCAATTTTAATGTTTATTTTCTCAATCGCTGGAACAACTTATGGTATGTTGGAAGAGACTGTAGGTTTTTATGCTTTACTTGCTGCTGCTATGGTTATGGCAGGAATGGATACAGTTGTATCTTCAGCAATTGTATTGTTAGGAGCAGGTTCTGGTGTTTTGGGGTCTACAATTAATCCATTTGCAGTAGGGGCTGCTGTTAGTGCTTTGCCTGATAATATTAAAGTTAATCAGGGTTTAATTATTGCAATTGGTGCTATTTTGTGGCTTTCTACATTATTAATTTCAATTTTATTTGTTATGAATTATGCTAAGAAGGTTATTAAGAAAAAAGGATCTACAATTCTTTCCATTAGAGAAAGAAAAAATATGGAAATGGAATATGGTTCACATGCAGCTAAGAAAGATGAAAAAGTTAAATTAACTCGTAAACAAATTATTACTTTATGTTTATTTGCGTTAACTTTTGCTATTATGATTATTGGATTTATTCCATGGGAAGATTTTGGAGTTACAATATTTAAAAATACAACGGGATGGTTAACTGGTACACCTTTAGGTAGTTGGTATTTCTATGAAGCTGCACTATGGTTCTTAATTATGTCTGTTGTTATTGGTTTTATCAATCGTACTGGTGAAAAAGAGTTCGTTGATACATTTATTGATGGTGCTGATGATATGGTTGGTGTTATTTTGATTATTGCTATTGCAAGAGGTGCATCTGTATTGATGCAAAGTACTTATTTAGATAATTATATTATTTATAATGCCGCTAATATTTTACAACTTGTACCTGAATTTATTTTTGCACCATTGAATTATTTATTACATGTTGTATTATCTGTTTTAGTTCCATCTAGTTCTGGTTTAGCAACTTTATCTGCTCCAATTATTGGGCCTCTTGCTAATCAAGTTGGTTATAGTGTAGAGACTACTATTATGACAATGGTTGCTGCAAATGGTTTGGTAAATCTTATTACTCCAACTTGTGGTGCTATTATGGGGGGACTTGCTCTTGCTAAAGTAGAATATACTACTTGGGTAAAATGGGCTGGAAAAGTAGTTCTTACTATTGCGGTTGTTAATATTTTAATTTTAACATTCTTAATGGTAGTTCTTTAAAATAGATGTATATATGATTAGATGTAGGCAATTTGCTTACATCTTTTTATTATGTTCCGGGGTAGGAACATAATAAAACCACCCGCTATGCGGGTGAGAGCTGAAGAAGCGATGGCGTTAAGAGAAAAATAAATCCTCCTTTGATATAATAGAAAATGGTCTGCCAACCAAAATC
>CALVKI010000031.1 GCA_944332635.1 uncultured Bacilli bacterium | reverse complement strand
TGTATTTAATATAAACTGTGATACTAAAAAATTAATACCTAAAATAGAAGAAATATTAAGAATAAAATATAATTTAAAAATAGTAAATAATAATCCATTAAGATTAAAAAGATATTATTAAAGAAATTAACGCTATCTGAAATATGGTAGTGTTTTTTGTCTGTGTGAGTAATTTTGTTGTCTAGCCAGCACTGAATTTGTACTCCCGCACGAAATTCTTTTGTGGGAAAAATCCCAAAACCCTTGAAAAATTTGAAAAAGTATGTTAGTATGTATACATACATACTAATAGAGGTGGTTGAGTGAAAAGTAAAAGTGAATATGGAGAATTTTTAACTCAATTAATAAAAGAAAAGAATATGAGCCAAAGCTCTTTCTATAGTCAATTAGGAATAAAAAAACCATATTTTTATGATATCATTGCCGGTAGAGTTAACCCACCACCGTATGATATACAGTTAAAAATAATTCAAATATTAAATTTAAAAGAAAATGATATTTATACGCTTTTAGATTTAGCAGCAAATAAAAGAAACGAGATACCATATGATATAGCTATGTATCTAAAAAATAGTCATTTAATAAAGAAAATTAGACAAAGTGATGAATATAAGAAAAAATTAGGAGGTATTTTTAAATGTCAGAAGAATTAACAAAAGGATTAGTAAGGAAAAGATTGATAGATGTTGGCTATCCAAAAAATCAAAATGAATACGAAGATAATATTATATGTTATAAAGAAGATAGCTATAAAAGTGGAATTAATAGTGATAAAGTTTTAGCGTCTGCATTTTTAAAAGCAAGTAAAAAATTGACTGGGAACGAAGGTTCTCCAGATTATACCATAAAAGATAATAAAGATGATTTTGTAATTGTTATTGAATGTAAAAGCAATGTTGATAAGCATGGAACATATGAAAATCTTGAAAATTATAAAAATGGATTAGGAAATGATAAAGAAATATCTCAATATTGTATTAATGGAGCTCTTCATTATGCAACATTTTTAACTTATAAGTATGATGTGGTTGCAATTGCAACATCAGGAGTAGAAGAAGATAATTTTAAAACAACTTCATTTTTAATCCCTAAAGGTGGTAGTTTAAAAGATTTAATTATTTTAGAAGATGGTGAATATGAAAATACCATTATGTCTGCTGATGAATACAAAAGAATAATTATAGAAAATTCATTAGATTATGTAAGAGAAAAAGAAATAATATATCAAGAATTAAAAAATTATGCTAATGGTTGTAATAATTATCTAAGAGCTAATCAAATTGACCCTAAAGATAGAGCGGGATTTATATCCGCTATAGTACTTGCTTTAACTAATAAAAATTCAGATTTTTATAAATCAGTCGAGAGGGCTATGCCTAATGATTATAATAAAAAGCCATTTTCGGAAGAATTAGGAAATAATGCAATTAAAAGACTTTGGGAGTCTTTAGAAGAGATATGGAGTAAAATTGATAATTTACCTGAAATAAAAAAGAAAAAATTAAGAGAATACTATTCTTCAATATTATTAGATAATTTACTATATTATCCAGAGGGAGAATCTAAATATTTTAAATATGGAGATAATATATTAACTCGTTTTATTTATTCAATTTATAAAAATATTTCTATTAAACTAGAACAACATTCTGATATGGATATAATGGGGACTTTTTATACATCATTTTTAAAATATGCAAGAGGAGCAGCAAAAGATAAGGGGGTAGTTTTGACCCCAAAGCACATAACAGAATTATTTTGTGATATTGCCGAATATTATTTAGGAAAGAAGATGGATGAAAATACTAAAGTAATTGACATATGTACTGGGACAGGAGGATTTTTAATTAGTGCTTTAAATAAAATGGATAGAAATATTGATAATCAAAAAATATCAAATGATGTAAAAAAGGAAAAGAAAACTCTAGTTAGAAAAAATTGTCTTATTGGTGTAGAAAGAGAACCATCTATGTTTGCATTAGCTTATGCAAATATGAGATTCCATGGTGATGGCAAATCAAATTTATATTCTTGTTCTTCATTATTAAAAGACAAAGGTGAAGCAAATGAAGATTTTAAGACGGGTCGAAAAATTACTTTACAAGAAGAAATTGAAAGTATGGAAGTAAAACCAATTGTTGGTATGATAAATCCTCCTTATTCATTACTAAATACAAAAAATAAAAAAGAAGAACAAAAACAAAGCGGACAAAGTGAATTGGATTTTGTCTATTCAATGTTGGAATATTTGGATAAAGGTGGAATAGGAATCGCAATCGTACCTATGAGCTGTGCCAGTAGTAAAGATGATTTAAAGATGAGAAAAAAAATATTAGAAAAACATACTTTATTGTCAGTTATGACAATGCCAAAAAAATTATTTCAAGATAGTCATGTTGGGACATCAACATGTATTATGGTTTTTAAAGCACATATAAAGCATGAAGATTCAAATAATAATGTATTTTTAGCACGATGGCTAGATGACGGATTTGTTACTGTACCACATTCAGGACGCTTTGATAAAAATGGTAATTGGATATCAATAAAGAATGAGTGGTTAAGAGAATTAAAAGGCTTGTCAAAAGATAATAATAAAAGATTTTTAAGAAAAGAGTTAAAAGTTAACGACGAATGGCTTGCTGAAGCTTATGTTGAAACTGATTATAGTCAATTGAATGATACAGATTTTATAAATCAAATAAAGAAATATGCATTATTTAAATATTTAGATGAGAATTTTGAAGGTAGTGATTTAGATGAATAAAGATTGGCACTTTTTTGATATAGAAAGAATATTTAATATTTATACAGGTGGAGATTTAATACTTTCAAGGACAGAATTAGGCGAATATCCAGTAGTAAGTCACACATATAAGAATAATGGCATTTCTAAAAGAATATCAAAAATTGAAAATAGAAAATTATTTGACTGTAAGAGAACAATAAGTTTGGCTGATAGAGGAACATTTAAAGCTTTTGTACAGCCAGAAGACTTTTATATAGGAACAAGAGTTAAAGCTTTAGAATTGAAAGATGAATATAGTGCATATTTTGATAAAAAAATTCTTATGTACTTGGCTGTTATAATTAATATGGAAAGTTATAGATTTTGTTATGGTAGAAATGCTTGCGACCGTATTAACTATTTAAAAATTAAATTACCATCAATTGTTGTAGGTGATGAAACAAAACCTGATTTTAGTATGATGAGAGATTATATTAATGATTTATGGATTGAAAGCAATGATATGTCTAAAATACCTAACTATTTTTTAGAAGATGGCTATGAAAAAGCTTGTTGGTATATAGATAATTTTAATATAAATTTATTTGAAAAAAAATATAAGCCATGTAAAAAAGAAAAGAAACTTAAAAAAACAAATTATGCAATGTTTAACTTAAATGACATTTTTATAGTGACAGGTACAAAGACAACAAAAAAGGATGTATTAGAAACTTATGGTGATGGTGTTTGGCCTTATATTACTACTAGATCAACAAATAATGGAGTTGATGGATACTATAATTATTATACAGAAGAAGGAAATGTTATTACAATTGATTCAGCCACAATTGGATTTGCTTCATATCAGGAAAAAGAATTTTCAGCAAGTGATCATGTTGAAAAATTAATTCCTAAATTTAAATTAAATTCTTCTATTGCAATGTATATTATAACAATATTAAATCAAGAACTTTTTAGGTATGATTATGGTAGAAAATTTAATCAAAGTAGAATTAAAAAAACTAAATTACTGTTACCATCAGTTGATGGCACAAATAACATTGAATCGTTAGATTTAAAATATATGGAGGATTATATTAATTCTTTACCATATAGTTCATGTTTATAAAGAAATATTGTTTATATTCTGAAATAAAATTGATATAATGGGATAAAGAAGTAAGAGGCGCTAGCACAGGCTAAAGTAGTTTGTGCTGCGCTTTTTATATAGTTAGGAGAGTTATAATGATAATTAAAGGAAAAGCAAAAGAATTATTAGAGGATTCAATAAATAATGCTTTATTAGCTGTAGAGATATATAATAAGCCAAGATTGGAAAATAGAATTAAAAGTTATATTGTACATATGAATATTGCTTGGACAAAAGCATTTCATGCATATTTTCATAAAACAATAGGGCAAAAATATTTTTATAAAGATTCTAGTGGTAAATATCTACGAATAGATGGCGAAAAAAAGACTTGGGAATTAAAAACATGTATGGATAAATATAAAAAGTTAAATAAGTCAGTATATGCCAATAATATGTTCTTTATAAAATTAAGAAACAAAATAGAACATAGTTATTTAAATTGTACTGATTTAGAAATCAAAATATTTGGAGAATGTCAATCTTTGTTATATAACTATGAAAATTTTATAATTGAAAATTTTGGAAAAGAATATGCAGTAAATGTTTCATTACCTTTTTCATTACAATTTTCTGAATTACGTAATGAAAAGTCTTATAGATCTAGCAAAATGTTATTATCTAAAGAAATGTCAAAAATAAATGATTTTATAGATAAGTTTAGAGATAATTTGTCAAATGATATATATGCAACGCAAGAATATAGTATTAAATTAGTACAAATACCAATAGTTTCTAATACAAATAAAAGTGATTTAGCAATTCAATTTTTAAATTGGGATAAATTATCTGACGAAGAAAAGCAGGAGGTTGAACGATTAACTGCATTAATAAAAACAAAAACTGTAATAAAAAGTATATCAAATGCTGACAAAATGTTGCCCGGGACTATAAATATTAAAGTTAGAGAAAAATATCCAAAATTTAACATGAATCTTCATTCGTATTTAACATATATATTTTCTATAAAGCCGTCAAAAAAATTGGAATCAAATAAAGACCCATTTGATACAAATACAAAGTATTGTTATTATGATCAAACACATAAAGATTATCAATATACAAATGAATGGCTAGAATTTATATTAAAACTTTTTGAAGAGGAAAGATTGTCTATTGAAGAGATTAAAAAATTATATAAAAATAAAGAAAAGTTAGAAATTCAAGAGTATGAATAATTAATATTGGGAGTACGTTTAGGTACTCCTTTTTCATATTTCGTACAATTAAACTTTATTTTTATTTGTTGTAAGATATAGATACCTAGGGAAAATAATATGTAAAAGTGCACTTTTGTAAAGATATATTTTATTTATAATTCTATATAAGGATACTGTGGAAGAATATATAAAACCAATTATACCATTATCAGTTCTTAGTGATAATAGAATATCATCTTTAGAAAAGTTATTATTAATACACATAATTTCATTGTGTAATAATAAAGGATATTGTTGGGCAACTAATAGCTATTTTATGAAAGTTCATGGTTATACTAAACAAACAATATCTAAATGTATTAACGATCTAGCCTCTTTGAACTATATTCATTTGAAATATGAAAAAGAAAGTACTAATAATTCAAAACGTACAATTACGCTTGACCAAGTATTAAAAAAAGAAATACAAGATATTAAAGATAATTTGAATACCAGTGTTCAACCTAACTTTAATCATTATAATAAAAATAAGATAAATGAAATATATTATAAAGATAAATTAGGTAATGAATATTGGAATGGAAAGTTAATTGAAAAACAAGAAGCAACTAAACAAGAAATTGAAGAATT
>CALVKI010000030.1 GCA_944332635.1 uncultured Bacilli bacterium | reverse complement strand
TCGTGGAATAATATTTCCTTGACATTTAATAATATATCATATTTTATTAAAATTGTTAAATTTATCATGTATTTTTCCATTAAAAGGGTTGAAAAAAGTGCAATTTCTATTGAAAATACACTTTTTTTACTATTATTCTACTCAATTGTGCACTTTACTTTTTATTTAACTTATATTTTTTAACGAAGTTCACTTTTTTTAATGATATATGTCTTATTTTTAGTATAAAATGCATAAAACACATCGTTCAAATCAACATGGTTTTTTTGTAATAAATGTTGTAACCAACGATTATCCTTATTTAACTCTTTTAATACTCGTTCATCTACCATACCATCTACAATCAATGGTAATGGATAATCTTTACACTGTTGAAACACTGATAATTTTCCATTATTTTCTAACACCGCGTAGTCTACCTCTTCTATACTTTTAATTTGTTGTTCTCTTAATTGACTCATTAAATCATCTAAACTATAACGCAGTTGGGACATACGATGAAACTGTAATTTTCCATTTTTAATTATCACAGTTGGATCACCATCAATTAATTTACGAATTTTAGAATTTTTTAAAGAGATATAGCTTAAGATCACTTGTATAAATACTAAAGTAAGAATAGGAATTACAGAAACTAGAATAGAAGATTTGGGACTTTCTATAGACATAGCTGCTAATTCAGCAATTAAAATAGATACAATAAGATCAACAATCCCCAATTTTCCGACTTCTTTTTTTCCCATAATACGATATACTATAATAATAAAGAAATACAAAAATAAAGTTTTAAAAAACATAATCCAATACATGTTTCATCACCTATTATATATTGAACCTATGTCTATTTTTTATACAAAAACATATATTTTATTAGGAGGCTTACATATGAATATCATTTATTTAAAAAACTTTCTTAAAACAATGGGTTTATGTTTGACTTTATTTTTACTTATTACTTTGCTGGCAACAGCCTTAAACTTCTTTAACATAATTACCACAAATACTATGAATCTTTTTAAAATGATTATTCCTGTAATCACCATTTTAATTAGTGGTATATATCTAGGTAGTAAAGCAAAAAGTAAAGGTTGGAAAGAAGGTTTAAAATTAAGTATTGTAATTATTATATTATTACTGTTAATACATCTTATCTGGATGAGAAATACGTTTGGTATCAAAAACATCTTTTATTATTCTATTCTTATGATTTCCAGTATGGTTGGAAGTATGATTGGAATTAATATAAAAAGGAAAAATTAATTGCTTATTTTTCCTTTTTATATACAAAGTTATCTAGATTAATCTCTTGCAATAAATTATTTGCCTCAGCAAAGTACATATAATCTAATGTAATAGATTCCTTCATTTCTTCAGTCATATGTAATAATGATTGACTTGGGTTATATTTAATGGTTTTTTCATCTTCATTAGTTTCGCTAGAAATTATATAAAAGTATTGATAAATGTCATACATGTTTTCCCCATATAAATCTGATAAATGTGAAAATAATTCTTCTGTAATTTCTTTAATATGCGTCATATATTCTGAACTACGTGGCTCTAACTCATTATTATATGACATATAGTGACCAATATAAATTGTCTCTATATATCCAAGATACCACTTATAAAAATATAAAACATCATCCATTGGTAATTCATATTTTTGAGCATATTTCATCAAGTGCGATGTATAATTCTTTAAAAGACTCACACTGCAATCTCCAAAAATTTCTTTTTTTATTTCCGATTGATTATATGTATATTTTTTATGAGTATCAGATAGTTGATAATAAGAATATAAAAAATAACTTGTATTTGGAGATAAAAAATGAATAGAGTTCATAACTTCATATAATTCTTGGTTATCAGAACTATAGAATAGTTGATTAATAGTTTCTAAATCATTATGCATAACTGCATCATCGATTTTTTTCGTACCCCTACTATTTGAAAATAAAAACGAAAGTTTAAATAAATCGTATAAATCACATTCCGTAGAATAAGAAGTGATGATATCATTACAATTTGTTTCTGCAAAAGCTTCACGAAATACAAAATTATTAAAACCTGGACGTGTTGAATATTCTTGACAAGAGCAATAATTCTGAATCATATGTGACAGCTCATGTTTAAAAGACTTACAAGCCATTTCAGCCATAACACTATTCATTCCGTCATATTTAAATAAACTTTGAATCATTTTATCATATACAACTAATTTGTTATCAGCAAGATTATAGCTCATTAAAGCATCCATTGTATCGTTTGATTGAACAACTTTCAATTCCGATAACAAATGAGCAAAAGATTTTAATTCTTCTTTTGTACTACGCTTTTTTGTGTCTGCGATCATTGTTTCAAGAGCCATTTGCAAATCATTATAGTATTTAGGATTTAAAGGTTGTATACCTGTTAAATCATCATCCGTTGTTTCCAAATAATGATTAGATGTTTCAATTATGTAATCCAACAAATCCGCAGAATTTTCTGATAATAAATAAGTTTCACTTTCTTCACAAAGCTCTATATTATTATCTCTATAAGAATCCCACTCTACATATGGCTGACGCATCTGATATATATCTTCATATTCATACACAACATCGAGTTTTTCTAATGCCCGTGATAAAGATTTTTTAGAATTTATATAAGCAGTACATGAACCGAGTGTCAATGTTGTTGCGATGAATGTTGCGATCATTTTCTTGTTTGCTTTTAAGCGCATTTCTTTCCACCTCATGACGATTATTTTATCACTTTTATATTAAAAGTCAAATATAAAGAATGAAAAAATCATTCTTTATTTTGATACTCTTTTATAAAGTTTTCTTTATAAGATAAAAACGCATCTTTATCTATTGCTATACGTAAATCCTCTACTAATTTTATCAAGAAACGTAAATTGTGAATTGATAACAAACGTTGCCCGAAAGTTTCATTAGCTACAATTAAATGACGAATATATGCTTTGGTATAATGCTTACAAGCATAACAATCACATTCGCTTTCAATTGGCGTGAAATCTTCTTTGAATTTAGCATTTTTTAAATTAATTTTACCATGATGTGTAAAAGCATTACCATGACGAGCAATACGTGTAGGTAATACGCAGTCAAACATATCC
>CALVKI010000029.1 GCA_944332635.1 uncultured Bacilli bacterium | reverse complement strand
TTTTTAAAATAGTTAATAAATCATAGATGTTATCAATTTTATTATTATACTTTTCTACAGCTCCAAAACCATAAGTTGCATAAATAAATGGAATTTTTGCTTCTTCTGCTGCTTCTCTATCTTTATCTGTATCTCCAACATAAATAGGATTTGATAGATGATTTCTTTTTATTAGTAGTTTTATATTTTCTCCTTTTTCTAAACCGGTTCTACCATTATTTTCAAAGTCTGAAAAATAGTCTTTTAAATTACTCGTTTCTAAAAAAGATTCAATATATCCCTCTATACAATTACTTACAATATATAGTTTGTATTTTTTAGATAATAGTTTTATGACTTCTTCTACTCCATTGTATAAAGTACCACCATGTTTCATTAAGTATTTTGTGTTTTCTTGGATTGCTTCTTTTGTATACTTTTCTCTTGTTTCTTTATCTAAATATCCATAATATTTCTTGGCAGTTTCTTCAAAAGTACATCCCATAGCAGATTTTATAATATCAACCGATACATCCTCTACAATATCAGGGTGTCGTTTTTTTATTTCTTTTAATACGAAAACAGTACTGTCCAAAGCACTCCATAAAGTCCCATCTAAATCAAAAATAATACTATCAAAATTATTCATATGTCTCTCCTATTTTCTATTAGTTAAAATGAATGGTATTGTGTTTACATAAGTTACAGGATGGTCCCAGTGCAACCTTATATTTGTCGGCAATTTTTTGAGCTTGTATTAATACTTTTTTCATCATCTCTGGTGTGGGTGATGAAATTTCATTATCTATTGGTACATAAGGAGAAAGTACTGGCATACAACCTAAACTACATAACTCTTCTACAGCTTTAAGACTATCTTCTACCTCTTCTAGACCAATAATAATACAAGATTTTATATTTTCTTTTCCAAATACTTCTGTGGCAATTTTAAAAAATTCATAATACTTTTCTTTACCAATATCATCTTTTTGAGGAATATATTTTTTTCGTAAAGAATCGTTATATAATTCTAAATTGGCATATATTCCTGTGATATTCCAACTTTTTAGTTTTGTTAAAAAGTTATAATAATCTTGTTTGGAATCTTTCCCTGGTTCTAGTCCTCTGGGAACTAGCATAACGTCTATTGGAAAACGTTTTCCATATTTACTTCCAAAATATTGATATACTTCTGTTAGGTATTGGAAATCACTATTACTATTTCGGGGACTTCCACCACTGATTAATATATGTTTGAATCCATGATTTTCTAGAGCGTATAAAAATGCTTGTTCTAAGTCTGATATAGAATGAAGTTGATATTTTATTTGGTTAAGGTCGCAAAATTTACAACGGTTCGCACATCCACCGATTGGTTGGATTCGGATACGGTCTCCGTGAATATTTACGAAATTAGTAATTGGGAGTCCGTTTGGTAGTTTTGTTGTTTGTAAAGCAAAGTTAGGTGGTTGAAAAATATGGACTTGACAAATTTCACTACTTTCACTTAAGATGAATTTTTTATCTATATAATCAATTTTATATCTACTATTTTTATTTAAGTTGGCATTTACATATACTTGATTTTCTAAGCACAATAACAATCCTTTGGTGGTAATATAGTCATCATGGTTTACTTGATTATTTTTTCCTTTTTTTAAATTTTTATAAGCAGAATCCGTTAAGTTAACACCATAATAAAATAGGTCTAATTTGTATTCATATAGTTCTTTTTTCATACTACATCCTCTCCATTATTTTTTTGTTTTTTGCATGGGATTTAGTACTTCCTTATTTACGGCTATAAAGGAAGAGGAACAAGTTATATAATCAATGTTTAGTGTTTTATAATACATAACATTCTCTATATAATTTGCATGTTCCCCACAAATTCCAATTTTAATATCTGAATTTATAGCTTTCGTTCTATAAATAATATCTTCGATACATTCTTTTACTTCCTCTGTCAAATGAAAAAATTCTTGATCATAGATATTTCTTCTTTTTCCGGTTACACTTTCTGTTAAGTCATTTGTACCAATGGATATAAAATCTGCGTTCTTGGCAATGCTAGCGATTGCTGGAATAGCATCTTTACTTTCTATCATAGCACCTATTTTTAAATCTTTTAGACCAATATCTTCTGCATACGAAATAATATCACTTTTGATATAATGAAAATAATTAGCATCGGTTACCAAGGGTACTAAAATATCGAAAGTGGTGTTTTCTTCTTTAGCAACTTTAGCAATCGTAAAGATTTGATCTCTTAATATTCCATGATAATTCCCTAGAAAGTTCTTTCTCGTCATCCAATTTTCACTATTCCAACTAACACCTAATATTCTTTGTACATCCTCTTCTTTAAAATCAAATAAACGAACAATTTTTTTACTTATTGATTTAGCTTTACAAATTTCTTTTAATTGAGTATATTGCAGAATATTAAATTCTGTATTACCATCTACTGGTTCAAATGTATAAGTATTTTCTGCATAATAAACAAATCTGTTTAAGGCATCTGTTTCATTGGTATAAATATTCTCTGTTCTAATTAATCCAATACCATCAGCATCATGCTCTAAAGCGTCCATTGCCATCAGAGAATTATCAGCATTGGCGTATACCTTGATTTTTCCTTGTTTTCTTTCCAGCACATCTTCTGTCTGAAAGTCTACAGTTACTAGACCTGTTTTTGTTGTTATATAGTTGTTACCATCGATATCGGTTGCTAGAGAAAGGTTTACTCTTTCTAGTGGAGCAATAGAATGCTCCAAATTTATTACCTTATGATGACCAAATGTTGTACCAGTAGCATTTACTTTTGCTAAATCTATTACCTCGTCAATTTTTACATTCGTTAAATCTGTATAACGAATGCTTTCCTCATTTGCATTTACATTAATTAATTTTATTCCGCTAGAATTTTCATTAAAATATGCGGACTTGCATGTTACTTTAGAGCAATCAAAGATTGGTTCTTCTTCAAATGGAAAAGGAAATTCATCTAGCCATATTCCAGAAAAATCTCCCTTGATTGCGACGTTTTTATCAAAGTAGAATATTCTTCTTCCGTGAGTAACTCTAACAATATTCTTTTTTTCTTCTAAAGCGACATTTCTATAAGCTTCCTGGGCAGTCATTTTTTTCTCTAATACTTCTTCTATATTCTCTTTTCTAAATCCCAACATCACCATGGCATCTATAAAACAATCGATTTTTTCTTGGTTAGACATTTTATATAAGGATTCTATATCATCTGTAAAATGATTTTTATCTTCTGTTAGCACTAATTTATTTATTTCCATTCTATAAATTCCGGTTGTCGTAGATAAATAATACGCTTTTTCTGGATTGTCTTCTGCTCCTTCAAATACACAAATAATGGTTGCTAAATCAACGGTAGAATGATCTGCAAAATTACAATAGACCGTGATACCCCCATTTTCAGTTTCTACACCATAATCCATCCCGCAACCATCATAAAATTCATACGTTGGAAAATAGATATCTTTGTATTCTCCTTCTCTCAAGAGGTAAGCAAACTCTACTAGTTTTCCTAATTCTTTATTTTTTAAGTCTATCTTTTTTATCTCTTTCATCGAATACTCCCCTAACTAAAGATTAATTTCATAATTTTCACTTGGTATAATTAAATTACTTATCGGGTTGTTTAAAGCCACTTCTCTTGCACTGTTATGCATGTGGGATGCGATAATTGTTTTTTCTTTATATTTATTACAAATGTCTTTGATGTCTAAATATCCCATATGGGAATTATTTCCTTCGGCTTTTAGGCTCATATCAAGGATAGATACATCTGAATCCTCTACTATTTTATCAATGGATGGACAGTACTTAGAGTCCCCTGAAAATCCAACTTTTTTTCCTTCTTTATGAACAACATATCCGAATGCTGGTTTTATTTTGCCATGTTTTACATTTCTAGATTCAATTAAATACTCCCCTAATTGAGTATGACTTCTACTTTTATGTTCTATAAACTCTATATTAATACTATTCATAACCTTACGAAAGTCATAAGGAAAGCCTAAACGAAATAAATATTTTAATTTTCTTACGGTACCGTATGGACAGATTACTTTCATTAATGTTTTGTCATGATTAAAATATTTTCCTAGCATTAAGAATGGTAAATCAAAAAAATGGTCTCCATGTAAATGAGTGATTAAAATAGTATCAATATGTAAAATATCATAATTTAAATGTTTTAAATATTTAATAACACCATTAGGAACATCCACTAAAATATGGTCATCAATTAGATAAGAGGCACTCATAACACCAGAACCAATAGATCCACTACCAATAATATTTATTTTCATTTTATCACCTATTTTCTTTTTTCTTCTTTATATCAAATTTATAAACGGCGAGGATTGCTCCAACAAGTTCTATTATCGTAGCAATCAAACCAGTAATTGCTAAAACTTTGATATTATATAAAATATAGAGACTACAAGATATAATTTCTGTTGTTCGAATTACTGTTAAATTTCCATGCCATAAAGCAATACTATATAAAATTACTGCAATCATTGGTAAAAAACTAATAACACCAGTATATGATAGTGAGGAAAAGAAAATCATAAGGACAATTGTTATTATTAACCAATAAATTGGAGGTCTTTTCTTAGGGTATTGATTAAATATCATATTTCGAATCATACAAATTAAGTTCATAAAACATCCTGTATAAGCATTTAAAAACAAATATTGTAAAGCATATAGTAAACTCGAAATACTTTGGTAAAGTAATAATTTCGTTTTGCTGTTTTTTTGCAAGCTAATTATTAATATTGCTAATGCGAGTGCTCCAAATATTTGAGCAACTATAAAATAAAACATAATCTACCTCTATCTAATAAATTTTTCACAAACTTTTTTTTAATTTTTTCTTCCTATTTTAATAACCACCATCTAATTTAATAATTTCTCCATTTAGGTAGCTACAAGCATCACTCACCATAAAAGATACGAAAGATGCAATTTCTTCTACTTCAGCAAATCTTTTTAAATAAATTTTGTCCGTTTCTTCTTTGATTAGGTCTTTTGGTAATTGTTTGTTCATCTCTGTATTTATCCATCCTGGAGCGATGGAATTCACGAATACATAAGGAGCGTATTCTAAAGCAAAATTGTGTGTTAAAGATATTACCGCTGCTTTGGATGCATCGTAATCAATACTTGTCGGAAAAAAAGCATTTATTCCATTGGTTGAGGAAATGTTAATAATTTTTCCATGCTTCTTTTCAAACATTTCTCTACCAATATATTTACTCATTAAATAAGTAGAAGTAACATTGTTTCTAATTGTTTCATTAAAAAGTTCTGTAGAGCGCTCTTTTATTTCCATATCTTCTACTATTGCCGCATTGTTAATTAAAACATCTATATGGTTAAAACGATTTTTAACAATTTCAAGTAACTTTAGTACTTCCTCCTCTTTTGAAACGTCTGCCATAACTCCAATGGCATTGGTAGAATAATTCTCTTCAATATGTTTTACAACTTTATCTACTTGTTCTTTTTCAACCATATCATTTACAACAATATCGTAACCATCTCTTGCTAGCTGATAACAAATAGCTTCACCAAGACCACGTCTACTACCAGTAACAACAGCTACTTTGCTCATACCATCTACCTCCTTTTTTTCTAAAATAATATAACATGATACAAAAATTAAAACTAGCTTATTAATATAGATTATATTATATATTTTCTAACAATTTCTAATGCTAAATCATGAGAACATCCATTAGTAATTAAAGCGCCTTTGAT
>CALVKI010000028.1 GCA_944332635.1 uncultured Bacilli bacterium | reverse complement strand
TGCGGTGGTCCATCATTTCCAATTAGAACCTCTCAAAATAAGTAGGTTTATTCATAGTGTGATAATTTAATAGCTATCACATTTTTTTCTTATAAGCTCAGACGCACTTTCCTTATAAATAAAAAAGAAATTGCTAAAACAATTTCTTTTTATTTTATTCTTATTTATATTTTTTCTTTATATCTTCTATTATACTATTTAAATTTATTTTTAACTCATCAAGAGATGTATTTGTATTTATGAAATAATCATAAACACTATCATCTAAATCATATATTTTTCTTTCTTTTATCTTATTATATTCTTCCTCTGTTACTACGCCACTTTTAGATTCTTGATGACCATAATGTTCTATTTTTATATCTTTGATATTTTGTCTGTTTTTTACTCTTTTAATATTTTCTATATCAGTAGATATTATTTTAATAAAAATAATTGGTAAGTCTATTTTACCTTCTATAAAAGACAAGTCTTTTTGACTAGATACACTTCTATCTAAGACCATCGCATATTTATTATCTATGCAATACTTCATTTCTTGTAAGCACAATTGATTATTTATTTGTCTCACTTCTTCGGCATGTAAATCTATATCTGGATGTAATCTTTTTATTATATTCCTTATATAGTCTCCACTAATTAAGTATAGATTTAATTCTTTTGATAATATTTGCGAAATTAAGCTTTTTCCACTGCCTACATTTCCTGTTAATAAAATAACAAATGGACTTTCATAAGTTCCTTTTGGATTTATTTTTTCTTTATCTATTATTTTTTCTATTTCTTCTCTCATACTATCACCAAATTTATTTTATCATAGAATTTTAATTTTTTGGCTTAAATATTAAAGTAAAAACAAAGGCAAATATGATAGCAGAAGTTATACCTGTAGCTGTTAAATCAAACATTCCCATTAATATTCCCATAATTCCATAATTATTTGCTTTTGCAAGAGCTCCATGAATTAGAGAATGTCCAAAACTGGTAATGGGCAAAAGAGCTCCCCCTCCTACTGTTTTAATAATTTTATCATAGAAACTAAATGAATCTAAAAATGCTCCAAAGACAACAAATATACTGGTTATATGTCCTGGTGTTAATTTGGTATTGTCTAATATAATTTGAGCAATCATACAAACTATTCCACAAAATAAAAATGATTTTATAAGTAACATTACACTACCTCCAAACTAATTGCATTGGCAATTGAATAGATATTTTCTTTTTGATAAACCATAGTTGGAGAAAATAATGCTCCTGTTGCAACTATTAATACTTTTTTTAAGTTTTTCTTTTTCATTTCATGATAAATATATCCAAATGATACTAAAGCACTACATACTGGTCCACTTCCTCCAGCGAGGCATTCTTTTTGTTTTGTTAAATCATATAACATAACACCACAATCATTGTAATTATTTTCTAAATTAATATCATATTCTTCTAACATATAATCTTTTAATATTTCTTTGCCATATAATCCTAAATCACCTGTTACAATTAAATCATAATAGTCAGGTTTTCTATTTAAATCCTTTAGATGTCTTTTAATAGTATCTATAGCAGCAGGTGCCATTACTTTTCCCATATCATTTGGATCATTTTGATTTAGATCTATAATTTGTCCTATGGTCGAAGATTCTACTTTAATATCTGTTTTTTCTTTTGTTAATAATATTGATGCACTACCGGTAGATGTAAAGGTTGCCGATTTTGGTTTTGGTGCCCCATATTCTGTAGGATTTCTAAATTGCTTTTCTGCTGACATGTTGTGAGATGAAACCGTTGCGATAGCATTTTTTACTTTTTTTGACTCGATTAATATACTTCCTATAATCATTGCTTCTACTGATGTGGAGCAAGCACCATATAATCCTAGAAAGCACTTTGAAAAGTTATAGGCTCCATAAGTAGTAGCAGCTATTTGATTTTGTAAATCACCACCTAAAATAACATCTATTTCTTTTCTTTTTAGGCCTGCTTTTTTATGTAATAATTTTAAACTTTCTTTTACTGACTTTATTTCTGCTTTTTCCCAAGACTCTTCATCATAATATAAATTATCAAATGTTTTATCAAAATATCTTTTTAATGGTCCTTTTTTTTCATATGGTCCGGCTACTGTTGCTGTATCTTGTATATATACATCATTATAAGTAAATGTCATATTCTTCCTCCTAATAGATATCTAATCATACCAAAAAACCAAGCAGCAACTATCCCATATAAAATTACCGATCCTGCTAATTTAAAAATATTAGATCCTATTCCGTATATCGGTCCTTCTTTTTTGTAGTCCAAAGCAGCACTTGTCATAGAATGAGCAAAACCTGTGATTGGTATTAGAAGGCCACATTTGCACTTTGTTACTAATTTATCAAAGAATCCCAAAGCTGTTGAAAGTGATGCTAAAAAAATTACAATTACTATCATAATAGTTCCAGCATTATTTCTAGATATATGAAAGATATTACACAATAATTCAATTAATCCTTCTCCTAACATTCCAATTAGACCACCTATTAAAAATGCAATAGTAGCATTTTTTAGTTTGGGATTTTTTGCTTGATGTTCTTTTGCTATCAGTTCATATTTTTGTTGTTTCATTTCATATCACCATTTATATTCTTAGCTATTTTTTTTATTTCATACAAAAAAGAAGTATACATAACTTCTTTTAAATTTACTTTAATTAGGTTTGTTAATATTTTTTATAAAGTTGTCTTTAGTTTTTGTAATATTTTTGACTCTTTTCTAGAAACTTGTACTTGAGATATTCCTAAAGTTTCACTGGTTTCTTGTTGTGTTAAACCTTCATAATATCTAGCAATAATCAAAGCTTGCTCTTCTTTTGGAAGATTTTGAATGGCATTTTTTAAATCCAGGAAATCTTCTGTCATTTGTGTTTCTCGTTTTCCGAATGAATTGTATAAATCACTTTCTTCATCATAAACATAATCGAGACTTTCTACACCACTAGTTGCAATCATTGCCTCTTCTATTTTATCCATAGGAACTTCTAAAAATAGCGATAACTCTTCTATCGTTGGTTCTCTCCTTAGTCTTTGAGTCATCACTTCTTTTGCATGCGTTAGACTTCCTTTTAATCGCAATAAATCCTGACTTATTTTTACCGGATTACTTGCTTTGATATAAGTATTAATTTCTCCTAAGATATAATAATAGGCATATGTTGAAAATTTAGTATTTTCATTTGGATTGTAATTTCTTTTAGCGTTCATTAGCCCTACCATTGCTACTTGATATAAATCTTCTTGATCAAAGTTTTTATACTTTGATATCATTTTATAAATAAGGTTTTCATATTCCAATACGTTGTCCATTTTTTCTCCTTTTATATACTTATATATTGAAATACTTCTTTTTCTTCTGTTACATAAAACAATTCATTTTTTCTTTCTCCTATTAATTTCTTTAACGTTTCGGATATACCACAAAAAGCTACACTGCCACATCTTAAAAAAATTTCTGTTAATTTATTTTGGATATTTTCTAAGATATTGTTATCTATTTTATTTACTTCTTCTAGGTTAAAAACATAGGCTATTATTCCTTGCTTATATAATAAATAGTTGATTTCTTCTGATACTTTATAAAAGCTTTCTTTTGTTAATTCTCCCTCCAATCTAATAAACATAATTCCTTTAGTTATTTGCAGTGACATTGTTAGCATGTTTTCACCTCTGTTAGCACTATAAATCATGCAGTTAATATTTTCTAGTGTTTCGACAAAACATGACAAATATTTCGTGTGACAAAATTCGACAAAAAAATATTAGTGTTTTTTCACTAATATTTTTCAAGCTGATTTTGGCATTATCTGGATTTGGACTTTTTAAAGTGACTATTGAAATAAAGGATATATTTTTTCCTTTTACTACATTTAACTTTCTTCTTTAAACTTTTTCATCACTGGTAAGAATCTTTCAATAAATTTATATTCATCACGGTCTTTGATATATAAAAATCCTAAAATTGAAAAAACTAATGCACCAATAAAATTGACTACTAAATCTTTCATAGTATCGATAATACCAATGTCTAAATATCCACCTTCAATTGTCGTTTTTTTATTGTTATCACTATAGATAATTGTTTTATTAATATCGTCTATGATAATTGGATCATTCTTATTCTCTTTATTTAATTCTACTGATTGTATTTTTTCTACAATTCTATCTTTTTGCATGTCCGTATTAAAATAACGGTCTGCAGCAAATT
>CALVKI010000027.1 GCA_944332635.1 uncultured Bacilli bacterium | reverse complement strand
TGCGGTGGTCCATCATTTCCAATTAGAACCTCTCAAAATAAGTAGGTTTATTCATAGTGTGATAATTTAATAGCTATCACATTTTTTTCTTATAAGCTCAGACGCACTTTCCTTATAAATAAAAAAGTACCTTTTGGTACTTTTATTTTGTTTTAAAAATAGAGCACATATTATCTCCATAAATCAATTCATATGTAGAATTACTATTTAAATAACTAGCAATTCCACTTTTTTTAGGAACAATAAAATAATCAAATTGATACTTAGAAATTAATTTTGGAAATTGATAACTAAGTCTAGAAATTTTTTGGTAATCTTCATAAATATAAGAAGAATATAAATCTGCTCTTCCATCAATAAAAACAGAAATATCTTGATAGATTAAATAAGCACCATAATCATAATAATTAAATAAACGTTCAGGATTTTCTTTCTTTAAAACAGAAATAGCTTGATCAGAAATAGTTTTGGTAGATAATACTTTAGTATAAGAAAAACCTGCACTAAAAATTAAAAGTAATAAAATAGAAAATGTACAAATCAATATACTAGTATAAGAATCAACTCTTCTCCTAGGAATATAATAAAAAATAAATAAACTGGCTACAACATAACTAAAAAACCAAAAACGAATACTTTTTAATCCCAAATATAAAAAAAATAAATAAAAAATCAAATCTAAAAATCGTATTTTTTTCTTACTAAAAATAAAAATAAATAAAACTAATAAACTGAATAAATAATAAATATAATGAGACAAAATATTTAAATTACTAGGTTGCCATTCAGCAATAGTAGAAATCATCAAATGATCTGCCATGTTTTGATAAGGATAAAATAACATAGCAATACCATGAGGATTTAAAGTAATTCCCAACATACATAATACACTAACTAAAAGATAAATAATAATCTGCTTTTTTGTTAAACGATGAGCTTCCACCTTAAGTAAAGAAAATTTAAATAATCCACAAAAAACTGCTAAAAAACATAAAAGATAACTTAAATTAGAAGAACCACCATGAATATTAGCCCATATGATACTAATAATGGGTAAAAAATATATTCTTTTTGATTCTGAATGATAAAAAAAATAAAAAATTAACCAAATAGAAATAGCAAATAATAGAAAACTTAAAAGCTGAGGTCTACCACTAAGTCCAGTGAATATCAAAGTAAAAAAGGAAGTCCAAAGTAAGCAAAAGGGAATATTCTTGAAATATTCTTTTTTTTGTACTCCAAATAAAAACAATAATAACGAAAGAATAATAAAAAATACATAAACAAATAAATGAAATTTTCCAAAAATAAGATTTAAAATATATAAAATTACTTCAAATAACCATTCATGAGAAATCCAAGTATAGTGATATAAACTCCAAGAAAAAATATCTTTAGTTAATATAGTAAAATTTTTTACCATATACTCTCCAGCTTTAAAATGCCAATAATAATCAATATCTACTCGTAAGAAAATCATTAAAAATAACGCAAAAGAAAAAAAATAAAGAAGTAAAGAAATAAAAAGTCGATGCTCAAACAAATATTTTTTAATCTTCATAATATAAACCTTTCTGATACAATCTTTCTTTAATTTTATTTTCTAACTCTTTACCAGAATATTTCTTACTAAGTCTACGATATAATTTATCTTTCTCTTTTTTAGCAATAGCCCTAGTATCTCCAAGATCAAGATATGACAACACCTCATTAATATGAGAAAGACTATATCCTAAATTTTGCAAATCATAAACAACTTTTTTTTGTAATACAACACCACCACGACTTTTATTACTCTTAATTAATCTATTTGCGATTTTTTCTATCCTCATAATCTGATCTTCTATTTTAAAAGCATCTAATTCCTCCACTACAATATCACTTAAAACGCCTTTATCTAATAACTCTTTCTTGATCTTTTCAGGACCCTTTAAAGTCGTAATCATTTGTTGATTAATATATGCTTTAGCAAAATTCCTATCATTTAGATATCCCTGAGCTAATAATTTTTCAATTGCTTTTTCTACATACTCCTGAGGATACTGTTTTTTAAGTAGACTCTTACGTAGTTCAGATATTGATTTAAATCTATTTTTTAAAGATTTTAAAGCAACATAATAAACATCACATTCCTGATTATAAATTAATATTTTATCTAATTCATCTTGTTCTATAGTGCCTTTAAATAATAATTCAAATTTCAAAATAACATCTTCATACAAACAGAAGTCTCTGTGAGAATCTAGATGCAATTCATATTGTCCATTTCTTTTCTTTTTGTATTTTTGTATTTTCATTATATCACCAACAATAGTATAACATATACAAAAAGAAAAAGTATGATATGAATCTGATTTCTTAAACAAATAAACACATTTTTATACGTGATTATTAAAAACTAAACAAAAATAAATAAGAAAATCTAAAACATTAAACAAAGAAGATTAAACAATAGAAAAAATAAATATGTACATAAAATTGAGTTAGTATATTCATTACAAAACATTCTAAAAATATTAAGATAATACCAGTCTTATTATACATTATCACAAACTGATAAAAATAAGATTATAACCAAAATTAAAAAGAACTATCTCCTGTAAAATACAAGAGATAGTTCTAATTATTTATAAACTATCCAACGTATAAGATTAAACTCATATTACTTATCTGCTTTTTTTATTGTTATAAGTCCTTCTGTAACTTCTTCCAATGCTCTACCAATATTTTTTGCACTCTTATATTCATTAGCAGACATCTGTAAATAACCCGTTTTAGAAATTTCTTTACTACGACGTGCTGCAACATGAACTAATTCATATTTTGAGTCAACAATATTCAATAATTTGTCAATAGAAGGATAAATCATTCATATCACACTCCCTATTATTAGAATAAAACACTCTAATAAAATAATCAAGCTAGCTGACAAAATTAGACACAATGTTTGACAAATATTCTAAATTACTGGATAACCCAAAAAAGATTTCTGATTAATTTGGAAATACAAAAGACAAAAAATCCCTAGAACAAAAAAAGAACTGCCCAATAACTTTATAAAATACATTTGTTTTTGATCATCCGTAGATAACTCATAAGCCTTATAATTTCTAATAAAATAATAAAGATAAATAAATAAATAGTAAACGTAAAAATTAAATTGGATTGCTTTTTATAATATAAATTATTTTCTTTTAAGAAAATCTCATCATTCAAATCCCCTATAATATTCAAACAAGAAAGAACAATAAAAACAAACCATAAAAAATTTTCAAAATGTAATCTCGAAACTTCACTATCAATATTCATAATAAATTATATTAAAAAAAATATTTTTTAATACAAAAAAGCGAACATTACATGCTCGCTAAAATAAAACTATCTAAATTGACAACAAGAACCACATTGAACATTACTTACTACATTTTCCTCAGAACAAGTATATTGAGGACGATATGTATGTCTAAACACATGATGATTAATAATTCTTGTATGAATAGGACATACATGTCCTTGCCCTTTTTTGATAGATTTAATTTTTAATTGCTTTATTTATTTCATCAAATAATGCAGAACACTTTTGATAATCTGAATTTCTTAAATCTATTTTTATTTTTTCTACCAAT
>CALVKI010000026.1 GCA_944332635.1 uncultured Bacilli bacterium | reverse complement strand
TTTTCAGACTGTTGACAAAGTAAATTTTGTTAATAGTCTTTTTATTTTACATAATTTGTTGTATAATTACTATGTAAGAACGCTTTATATAATCCAAAACTAAAGCACTTGTTCTTACTTTTTTTATATATTTTTGATATAATATAAATGGATTATATAAAGAAAGTAAGTGTTGTAAATGATAAGTATAAATAAAAATATTCAAAGTGAAATCTTAATGACTACAATGGAAGAAATTGTTCCACAAGACAGTTTATTCCGTAAGATAGATAAATATATAGATTTCACTTTTATTTATGATGAAGTAAAAGATTTGTATTGTGATAATAATGGTAGACCAAGTATAGATCCAATTGTGCTATTTAAACTAGTTTTTATTCAAGCGTTAGATGGAATAAAATCAATGAGACAAACTTGCAAGAAAATAAAAGTAGATGCAGAATACAGATGGTTTTTAGGAATACCATTTGGACAAGATACACCTCACTTTTCAACTTTTTCTAAAAACTATGAAAGAAGATTTAAAGATAGTGATGTATTTGAAAATATTTTTATTAATATTGTTAAACAAGCTATTAAGTATAATCTAATTGATGGAACTACATTCTATACAGATTCAACCCATAAAAAAGCTAATGCAAATAAAAATAAATATAATGATGAGATTGTAAAAAATATTAAAGAAAGAAGAAAATGGTTGGAAGAAGAAATAAATGAAGAAAGAATTAAAAATGGAAGAAAACCATTTGAATATAAAGATGAAATAGAAGAAAGACACATTAAAGTTAGTACAACAGATAAAGAAAGTGGATATTATCATAGAGATAATAAAGAAAAAGGATTTATGTATTTAGATCATAGAACTGTAGATGATAAATGTAATATTATAGTGGATTGTTATGTAACTAAAGGAAATGTTCATGATTCAAATCCGTTTATAGAAAGATGTGAATATATTAAAAATACTTTTGATTTTAATATAAAAAAGTATGCAGTTGATTCAGGATATTTAACGTTAGATATAAAAAAGTATTTTATAGAAAATGAGATATTTGGAGTGTTTGGATATAGAAGATATGGAAGTAGTGGATCAAGACAAGAAAAAAGAAAATATGAATATGTAAAAGAATTAGATGTATATTATGAAAAAGAAACAGGAGAAATTTTAGAATATAATGGTCTAATTGATAAACTGGGATACAAAAAGTATCAAAATATTGATAAGAAAAAGATAGTTAGAAGACATATACATGAAGAATGGAATGAAACATTTAATAATAATAGATTATCAGAAGAAGGAAAAAAATTATATCGACAAAGAAAAGAACATGTAGAAAGAAGTTTTGCAGATTCAAAACAAAATCATGGATATAGATATGCTATGTATAAAGGAGTTAAAAAAAATCAACATTACACATGGCTTATTTGTGCTGCCCAAAATATGAAAAATATAGCAATAAAGAAAGAAAAAGTTAATGGAAAGTCATTAACAAAATCAACTTATTTAACCAAAATTATAAATTTTATAGAAAATATCATAAATATTCAAAAGTCCTTTCAAAAAATTCATTCATAAGAAAACCTCTAGAAAAAAATCTAGGGGTTTATCTACACTCTGTAAACATGTTATCACAGATAACATGTTTTTTTATTGTCTATTTAGTCCAAATGTTGCTGATCCTTTTGTCACAGTTATTGATGAGCAATCATCTGCTATCACATAGTCTTCTGTATTATAGTAAGGATCTTGTTCTCTTGGTCCTACAACATCTTTTTTACCAATTAGACTGATTGTATTGTCGTTGATTACATAAACTCCGGAAGTTCCTGATACTCCACCAAATTCTGCAGTAAATGTACCATCAGCATTTAATACATATTTATAGGTTTCTGTTGCACTTAAAGCACCATAATAAGTACCTATACAGCTTGGTGTTGCTGTTGATTCTTGAGAAATATTGTTTGTTTCTGTATCATCTTCAGATTCTTTATTTTCTTTTGATTCATTTTGTTCTTCATTTGCTGTTTGATTAGTGCTTTTTTCTGTTGTAACTAATACCTTATCATATACTATGTATCCTCCTAAACCTACAACCAATACTGCTAATATTATAACCATCGATATTAGCCCTTTCTTTCCCATACGCTTCCTCCTTTTTCTTTATTATATCATCATATATTTGTTTTAATTTTAAAATTTATATTTTTTTATGTAAAGTTTTTCTTTCTATTTTGATTGGAATAAAGTATACTAAAAGTAGAAAGGAGTATTGACGTGAAAAAATTAAGAGTATTGGGAATATCTTTTGCACTTGTATCTTGTTTTCTTTTAGCTGGATGTGGAAAAGAAAAAGTTCTTACTTGTTCGATCAACCAAGAACAAAGTGGGTTAAGTATGGATCAAATTGCTGAAATTACTTTTAACGATGATAAAGTATCTAATGTTAAACTTACTGTAGATAGTAAAGCTACTAGCGATACTATTAAAGATAATTGGGATGCTTTTACAGAATCATTAGATTCACAATTTCCAGATTCTAATAAAACGGGTATTAAACTAACTAAAGAAAATAAAGAAAAAGATTATACTTATAAAATAATAATTGATGTTGATGTTACTAAAGCAAAAGATGAAGATTTAGCTGAATATAATTTAGATGGATTAGCTGATGCTGAAGGAACATATGATAGTGTAAAAGAACAAGCTGAAAAAAGTGGTTTTACTTGTAAGTAATAACCATTTTTTCTTTTTATAAATATTCATCTGATGAAATCAATTCAATATCATTTTCTTTTAATAATTCTGCTGTTACTCCATCTCCATCTGTTAAATTATTAGTAAATGTGCCATCATAAATTTTATTTACTCCACAAGATGGACTACGAGACTTTAAGATAGCTTTTTTAATATTTAATTTTTTAGCAAGATTCAAAACTTCTTGTGCTCCTTTTTTGTACTCTTTTGTTACATCCATACCTTCTTTAGTAATAACTTTATTTTCTTTTCTTTCAGCACTTGGACGTGGAGTTGATAATCCCCCTAACTGTTCTGGACATATAGGAACTAAATCCTTTTCTCTCATTAATTCTATCAATTTTTCATTTTTATTATTTCCACCACTATATTTACAGTTTAATCCTATTAAACATGCACTAATTAAAACTTTTTCTTTTTCCATTTTTCTTACCTCTTTTTTAATATATCATTATTATTTTGGAATAGCATATAAAATAATTTCTGTTGGAAAAAGTTCAGTACCATAGCATCTTAAATAAAATTTGTAATTTTTATTTATTTCATCTATCATTCTTGGTATTTTCCACAAATCTTCATAATTATGATAAACAGAAATTAACAGTTTAGGCGTATCATCTTTTATATGCTTACTACATCCAATTAAAGCTTTTGTTTCTCCACCCTCTATATCCATTTTTATCATACTTACTTTTTCTTTTATATCATCATCAATACATATTCCTTCTAATATTTCTTCGCCTTCATCAGCTATTTGGTTAGCTGATGCTCCTTCTTGATTTATATTTATAAATACTTTTTTAGGATAATCTACCACTGCTTTTTTTCTTACTTCTATATTAGGATAATATCTTGTGTTATTTTTCAATAGCTCAATACTTTCTGGAGTTATTTCATAACTATAAATTTTTTTATAATTATCTAGTCCATAATCTTTGATATAAGTAAGAATAGTATCACCTGTATATGCACCAATATCTACTATCACTTCTTCTTGTGATGGTTTTACGATATCTAAATCCCAGTATTGATCATAGTTTCTTTCTAAGGATATACTTGTCTCTGAAGTATCAAAATGATGCCAATTATTTAAAATTGCATAAAGTAATTTTTTTGAACGATAATCTTCTAATTTATTGTATAACCATACATAATCTTCAATATGTTCTTTTAATGATGTTGCTCTTAAATATAACGATTCATATTCTCCTCTACGTTCTTCTAATTTTCCCCAATAGCCAAACCTTTTAAAATAATTTTCTAATGCTGTTTTTATTTCAGGTGTTCTTGTATTATATGCTTCTTTTATTTGATTAAAAATCTCTTCTTTTGATTTTCTGGTTACTTCTGCTACTACTTCTTTAAAACTTTTATCTATTCTATTCATAAATTCTCCTTTAAACTGTTTTTTTTCTTTCGGTTATTAACTTTCTTAACCAGTCTACTGGTATTACTGTTGCTGCTAATAGAATTGTGAAAATTAATTCTTTAGCAGATAGTCCATATGTCCTAAATAGATTTCCTCCGTAATATATTAAGTAAAGTTGAACTATAATAATAAATAAAATTATTAATATGAATACTTTGTTTTTATTTAAATCTGATAATAAGTTTAGTCTAGGTGTTCTAGCATTAAAGCAGTTAAATATACCCATAAATATAAACAATGCAAAGAAGGCTGTCATTATGTATCTATTTGATGGATCTATTCTATAAAACTCTTTTATTATAGAACCTTTTAAAAAGAAGAGACATAATAGTGATGAGTATATTCCTGTAAAGATTATTTCACTATACATATATTTATTCATAATTTTTTCGTTTTTAGATTTTGGTTTTTCTTGCATATATGATTCTAATGGTGGTTCATAAGAAAATGCAATTCCTGCTAGTGTATCCATAATCATATTTATCCAAAGCATTTGAATTACTGTTACTGGTGTATCTATTCCAATGAATGGACCAATAATTGATAAGCTAACAGCACATAAATTAATGGTCAATTGAAATATTATAAATTTCCTAATACTTTTAAATATAGTACGTCCATATAAAATTGCACTAGCGATGGATAAGAAATTGTCATCTAAAATTACAATATCACCAGCTTCTTTGGCTACTTCTGTACCACCTCCCATAGCAAATCCTACATCAGCTTTTTTTAATGCTGGAGCATCGTTTACTCCATCGCCTGTCATCCCTACCACTAAATTTGCTTCTTGTGCTAGACGCACTAGTCTACTTTTATCTTGTGGCATACTTCTAGCTACTACCCTTAATTTTAAAAGAATATTTTTTACCTGTTCATCTGAAAGTTTTTTTAATTCATCGCTAGTTAACACGATTTCTTCTTTGCTGGTCAATAGTCCTACTTCTTTACTTATATTTATTGCAGTATCTTTATTATCTCCTGTAATCATTACTGTTTGAATCCCTGCTTTTCTAACTAATTCTATTCCTTTTCTTGCTTCTTCTCTAACTTCATCTTTAATATATAAAATTCCAATTAATGTAAGTCTTTCTAGTCTTTCAGGTATGTAACTATCATTATATGCAAGCAAAATTGCACGAATCCCTTTTTCTGTTTTTCGCCTTATCTCAAATGTTAACTGTTCCTTATTTCGGAGAGTTTCTTTTTGACCTGATTTTGTTACATAAGTTTTACATAATGGTAATAGTTTTTCTGGTGCTCCTTTAATATAATTTATTTTTTTTCCTATATCTATTACCGCTCCAGAAAACTTATTTTTACTATCAAATGGGATTGTTTTTAGCTTTTTATATTTCTTATTGTTTTCTGATTTAATAAAAGCTAGTATTGCTCTATCTGTTATATTTCCTCCTATAGGAAGATGATTATTATCAAAATTACTACTATTATTGTATAGACAGTTGTTTTTTACATGTTCGTGCAGAAACTTATTTTTTTCCAGTTGTAATTCGTTTTTATATTCTTCACCATTACCATCTTGAAAACCAATGACTTCAAGTTTTCCTTTGGTTAAAGTCCCTGTTTTGTCAGTGAATAAAATATTAAGACTTCCTGCTGTTTCTATCCCGACCATTTTTCTTACTAGAACATTATTCTTTAACATTCTTCTCATATTTGAAGAAAGTACTAAAGTAATCATCATTGGTAGTCCTTCTGGTACTGCAACAACTATAATTGTTACACTTAATGTTAATGCATAAATTAAGATATTCATAATTTTAGGAAAATCTGTTATTGTTCTTACTATTTGTTCCAAATTAAAAGAATTGGCTACTACTATTTCTGTAAATAAATATGAAAAAGCTACTAAAACTGCGCTTACATATCCTATTTTACTAATAAACTTCGCTAATTCTCTTAATCTTATCTTTAAAGGGCTATCGCCTGTTGTTTCTTGTAGTTCTTTACTCATTTTTCCATAGAACGTTTGATCTCCTACTTCTGTTACTTCCATATATGCTTCTTCAGCATATATCACCGTTCCCCTAAAAACCTTATCTCCTCTTCTTTTTTCTTTTTCTTTTGTTTCTCCATTCATACTAGATTCATCAACTAATACTGTTCCTTCTTGTATTATCCCATCTGCTGGGATTTTATCTCCTGTTTGTAATAAAACTAGGTCTTTGACCACAATTTCGTCAATTGGTATTTCATTTATTTTTCCTTCTCTTTTTACTTTACTTTTTAATTTAGATGATTCTAGCTGAAGCTTTTTAAAGGCTTCTTCACTACCATATTCAGATATTGTTGATATTAGCGATGCAATCATAATAGCAATAACAATTCCTAATGTTTCAAACCAATCAAAATCATGAAATAGAAACATTGTTTTTATTCCTAGGGCAATTAATAATATTTTAATTATTGGATCTCCTAATGACTCTAGAAATAACTTTCCTATTCCTTTTTGTTTAGTTCTGGTAATTTCATTACTTCCATATTTTTTTCGTTGTTCGATTACTTCTTTGTTCGTTAGTCCATTTAACATAAAAGCCTCCTAACAAAGTGTATGTTATGAGGCTTTTATTTATTCTTTACTTTTTTACTAACGGTGTTGGATGATAGACAAAATCTTCTTTTGTTGAATATGTATGTATTGTTTCTACAGAATCGTCACCTATTATCTTATTTCCAAATTCTTCAAAATTAGCTTTTTTCAAATCTTCATTTAATGTCTCTAATCCTTGAAAATCAAGTTCTTTACATATAGTCATTCTAGATAGAAGATAACCGATCACATGTTCATATGTTTCTAGGTAATGTTCTTTTGAATTTAATATATATTCTAAATTTAAATCTATATTTCCTTGTGATACTCCAACAAGTTCTGGAAGTTTTTGATAAGTTTCTTCAGTAATAATATTTTTTTCTTTTATATCTAAATATAATGGTAATGCGAGTTTTAATAAATGCAATCCATTGTCATAACAATTTCTTCTCTTCTGATTTACAATATTTAGATCATAATCACTATAGTCTTTTTTCTTTAAAAACTCTAAAAACATAAGCTCTGCTATAATAGATACAGTTTCTGTCAGAGCATATCTTAAAATATATTTATTTAAATTTAAAGCATGAAAATATTCGTGAACTAAATCGTTGGCCATGGTTATAGTGTCTGTTTTTTCAATATTTATATCATAATCTAATGAATTAATACTCCATTTTAGGAAGCTTTTTGCTTTTTGGTTGAAAATTATCTTCCCCTTTGAATAATCTTCTAATAAATTATCTTTATATTTTGGATTACACTTTTCTAGGAACTCTGCTGCTAGTGCAATAGCTTCTTCCTCTGTTACTCTTGTTAAAGGTCCTTGGACTAATCCATTGGAAATTGGATATTCTGCATCTTTTAATATTTCATAAATGATTCTCATCTCATTATACAAGAAAGAATCTTTTTGTTCTATTTTTTTTAAATTCTGTCGTAGTTTTTCTTCTAATTGTGGATAAAATTTTGTATTCATATGCACCTTTCCTTTATCACTGAGTCTTATTATAATCATTTTTCCATTAAAATTCAATATCTTTATGCTATTATAGTGAATGAGGTGTTTTTATGAATCAATTAGAATTGTGCACTTTGTGTCCTAGAAATTGTAAAATTAACCGTTATAAGACTGTAGGAATATGTGGCGCGGGAGAAAAGATAAAAGTTGCACATTATGGGTTACATATGTGGGAAGAACCAATTATTTCTGGCGATGCTGGTAGTGGTACTATTTTTTTTTCTTATTGTAATTTAAAATGTATTTTTTGTCAAAACTATAAAATTAGTACTGATGGTTTTGGAAAAGAAATTTCACAAGAAAGATTACAGGAATTGTGTTTAAATTTACAAGCAAAAGGTGCTAATAATATTAATCTAGTAACTCCGACGCATTATGTTCCACAAATTGTATCATCTATTCATAAAATTAAAGGTAAAGAGTTAAAAATACCTATAGTTTATAACACTAATAGCTACGAAAATACGTCTACAATCCAAATGTTAGATGGTATTGTTGACATCTACTTAGCAGATTTAAAATATTATGACGATAAGTTGGCTTGTCAATATTCTCATGCTAAAAATTATTTTCTTTATGCAACTATGGCTATAGATGAAATGGTAAAACAAGTCGGTAAATTTGTTATAAAAAACGATTTAATAACTCGTGGTGTTGTGGTTAGAATTTTAATCTTACCAGGTCATGTTGATGATGCTAAAAGATTAGTAAAATATTTATATGATACTTATAAAGATAACATTATTATTAGTCTAATGAACCAATATACTCCATTGAAATATTTCGATAAATTTCCTAATCTTAATCATAAAATCAATGATGAAGAATATCAAAAGGTTATAGACTTTGCTTTAGATTTAGGTGTCAAATATGCCTTTATACAAGAGGGTGAAACGCAAAGTGAAAGTTTTATACCAAATTTTGATTGTTCTGATATATAATAAATATGGGAGGTAGTTATGAGAAACTTTAGAATTAATCCGGATAAGAAATATGTTTCTACTATTGTAGAGGGTTTAGAAAAGAAAAATGGTCATTGTCCATGTCGAGTTAGCGTGGATGAAACCACCTTATGTCCTTGTGATGAATTTATTAGTGATGGCGTTTGTAAATGTAAATTATATATTCCTATGGAAGAAGCAGAAGAAAAATTAAAAAAGTTAGAAGAAAAATAGATTGTGAAAATCTGATGAAATTTCTTCTTTTTTCTTAGTATTTATTGTTTTTGTAGTGTAATTTATAAAATTATGTTATATTTATAAGGGAGGTATGAGATGATGAAAAAGCTAAAATTTCTTTTTGTTATGCTAATTGGAATTTTATTAGTACCTTGTACAGTTTTGGCTAAGGATAAAAAACCTGTTAATGTTTATTTCTTTTATGGAAATGGTTGTCCTCACTGTGCAGAAGCAGAAGAGTTTTTTGATAGTATCGAAGATGAATTAGGTGATCAGTTTAATATTAAAGCTTATGAGACTTGGTATGATAGTGATAATGTTGACTTGATGAATGATGTTGCAGAAGCAAGGAAAGAAGAAGCAGATGGCGTTCCTTATATTATTATTGGAAATCAGTCCTGGAATGGTTATACATCTTCTTATGATGATGAAATTATTGATAAGATAAAATCTGAGTATGAAAAAGATGCTGACAATCGCTATGATATTATGAATTATGTTGAAGCTCTAAATAAAAATGCTAAAGACAATTATGCTGCTGATATTGCTGTTGTTATTGCATTAGTCCTTGTAGTATCAGGAATTGGATTAGGTATATGGTTTGCTAGAAGTAGAGCTAACTAAAGTAGATAATTTTATTATCTATTTTTCTTTTGTAATAAAATTCTCATTAAGGAGTATACTTTATGTTTTAATTGATGCTTCGCTAAAATTTATATTTTTTATTGACTTTTTTTCTTTTTAATTGTATAACTGTATTAATCAATCAACACAAAGGAGGCTTTTATGAATTTTGAATTTGATGAAGATAAACCGATCTATAAACAACTAGTTGAAAAACTTAAATTGCAAATTATTCTTGGGATTTTTAAACCTGGTGATAAATTACCTTCTGTTAGAGAATTGTCTTCTATTATTAGAGTTAATCCTAATACTATTCAACGATCCTTATCTGAACTTGAAGAAGTGGGATTAATTTATACAAAGCGAACATCTGGTAAATTTGTTACTGAAGATCAAAATATTATTCATCAAATAAAGAAAGAACTAGCAATAGAAAAAATAGATAATTTCATTAATGATATGAATGAGCTGGGGCTAAATAAAAATGAAGTTATCAAATTATTAGAAGAAAGGAAAAATATATTATGAGTTTAGTCGAATTTAAAAATTTATCAAAAAACTATGGTATAAAACAAGCTCTAATTAATGCTAATATTACATTTGAAAAAGGGAAAATATATGGGTTATTAGGGCCTAATGGTAGTGGTAAAACTACAATGATTAAAATTATTAATGATTTATTGCAACCATCTAGTGGAGAAATTTTAATTAATGGAAAAGAGCCTGGTATTGAAAGTAAGAAAATAATTTCATATTTACCAGAGAGAACTTATTTGAATATGAATATGAAAGTTTCTGAATTGATTCAGTTTTTTAAAGACTTTTATGATGATTTTGACGAAGAGAAAGCAATTAAGTTACTTGAAAAGTTGAAAATAAATAAAACGGATAAGTTAAAAAATATGTCTAAAGGGACTAAAGAAAAAGTTCAATTAATAATGGTTATGAGTAGAAAAGCAGAGTTATATATTTTAGATGAGCCTATTGGAGGAGTTGATCCAGCAAGTCGTGATCATATATTGGATACAATTCTTACTAACTTTAACGAAGGAGCTTCTATTATTATTTGTACACATTTAATTGCTGATATTGAAAAAATATTAGATCAAGTTATATTTATAAATCAAGGGAAAATAGTTTTAAATGAAGATGCTGATACAATTCGAAATAAGAAAAAAACTACAATCGATAAATTATTTAGGGAGGAATTTAAATGTTAAGTAAATTATTAAAATATGATTTTAAAGCTTTATCTAAAGCTTTACTTCCTATCTATGGAATATCGCTTTTATTAGCTTTATTCACTAGAATCTTTAATATGTTAGTGGATAAGTTTCCTATGTTTTCAGTTCCGAACGGATTTATTAGTGCTGCTTTTGTGATAGCTTTAATAGTAATTCCTATATTAACTTTTATTTTTACTATTTTGAAATTTTATCAAAATCTAGTAAAAGATGAAGGTTATTTGATGCATACTATTCCAGTTTCTAAAAGTAGCTTAATACTTTCTAAAACTATTAGTGCTTCTATTTATCTAATCGTGTCTGTTATTATGGTTTTATTATTACTATTTATTGGTGTATATGGAGTTTGGTTTGATAATAAATCAATTGAGACTTTAATAAAAGTTTTTGGATATATTGATAAAACTTTCTTGGTATTTATGATTCTATCTATTATAATAGGTGTTTTACTTAATCAGGTTATGATATATGCATCTATTGCTTTAGGGCAAAAACATAATAATAAAGTTATTTATTCAATCGTCTATGGCTTTGTTTTATACAACGTTACTCAGATTGGTTCTGTTATTCTAATGTTACCATTTATGTTATTTGATTCTAATTATCAAAAATATGTACAAACTTCTAATTTTTCTGACTTTGGATTAATTAATGGATTTTTAGGTCTTTCATTAATTATTTCTATTTTATTTATCATTGCTTATTACTTCCTTGCAGTACGAATGTTTGATAAGAAACTTAATTTAGAATAAAAAGAGATTGCTTTGTTAAAGCAATCTTTTCTTATGGAATTATTAATTTTTGACCAATTGACAGTAAATTACTAGTTAAATTATTAGCTAATTTTAACTCTTCTACACCTACATTGTACTTTTTGGCAATTGACCATAGACTGTCTCCCTTTTGTACTGTGTACATTTTTTTAGAGTTTAATTTTGGGATTTTTAACTTATCACCTATTTGTAAGTTTACAGTTTCTAAATTATTAATTTCAATTAAATCATCTACGGGAATATCATATTTTTGAGATATTAGCCATAAGCTATCACCTTTTTCTACTATATAAATTTCATAGTCGTCTGTTTCTTCTAGTTCTTTTCCCGGAACTTTTAATTGTTGGCCTATATATAAGGTATTACTTGTTAAATTATTGATTGATTTTAATTCGTCTACACTTATATTATACTTATTTGCAATTCCATATAGTGTATCACCTTTTTCTACTGTATAAGTTTTATATGTAGTAGATGATGTAGTGCTAGGAATATATAGCATTTGTCCAACTTGGATAAAATCTGTAGTTAAATTATTTAGTTTTTTTAATTCAAATACCGTTGTATTGAATTTTTTAGCTATACTAGATAAGGTATCACCTTTTTCTACAATATATGTATCACCATTACTCATCCCTGGTGGAGTATAGGTATAACCACCGTAGTCAGCAATTGCTTTTACTACAGCTTCTACATAATCTGTTAAATTGTTTTGTAACTTTTTTTGATCTGCACTATTATCAATAAAACCATATTCCACTAATAATGATTGCATTGGTGTTGTCTCTCTGATAATGTAGTAATAGTCTTTACTAGGATCTTCTGGTAATCTTCTCTGATAAATCTTTCGCATTTTTTGACCTGCATCACCAATATTTTCTAGAGCCATACTAGCTAGTGTATCATCATTACGAAGCGCGTATATTATTTCTGCACCTTCGCCACCTCGCGATGGTCAAAGTGTAATTAATTATTATCGAAAATTACTTCTTCTAATTCTTTATAAACATTCATATCTTTTGTTATATATGAAGCTAAATTTCTTTTAAAAACTTCTGGATTTAAACTACCTTTTATATTGCAACAACTCTTTATTGCTGATGTTTGGTCTTTTAAATTATCGTTATTTATATCTTTAACAATGCTATTATATTTCTCTAGATTAAATTCCAAATTATTCCCTAAACAATATGCTTCCAATACTTCTTTATCATATAAATAATTCTCAATTTCAAATCTCTTCAGTACTCTATGATTTTTAGGATTGTTTTCTAAATATAGTTCTCTATCTTTTAAACTGGTCATTTTGCCTGAAGCCATATCACGATCTTTTAAAACTAAAATTTGAAGTTCTGAAAAAACTTTAGATAATATCAAAATCGCAATATCACTTCTTTGATCTAGTTCAGTATTTCCTCCACTAGAAATAAATAATACCTCTGGGTACTGTTGAGAGAAAATTGTATTATAAACATGTGCATCTAATCCGCCATCTGAACCATCTTTTTTTGGTTTATCTTGGCCCTCACAATATATTATAGTTTTAGGACATATTAACTTTGACAAATCATCAAGAGCAGTTGAAAAAAGATTTTGCCATTGAGAATGACTAAACTGTGCTGGAGTTAATACATATTCTTTAGAGGCCCACATATTTTCCTTTTTAAATTCTATTATTTGGCTTATGTCTTTTAATTCAACTTGAAGAGCTCTTAAAAAACCAATGCTATGAGTTGCAATCCAAATTTGACAATTTTTAGGTATCATTTTATTTATTTCTATAAGTAGCGCTCTCTGTATAGATGTATTTAAATGTAATTCAGGTTCATCTATAATATATATCGTATCATTATAAGCATCTTTTCTTAAGTATAAGTCTAACAATATATCAACTACTTCTTTTTCTCCCGCAGATAAAACATTATAATCAAATTCAATATCCGAATCGTTCTTTTTAAAATATAATGTTCCTTTATCCGATTCTACACTACCCATACTAGATATTTCTAAATCCAAACACTTTTTTAATGATTCATTCAATTCGCCAATAATGTGATTTCTTGCCTCACTTGGTCTTAAATCTTTTTGATTTAAATAATCATTATATTTTGCTAGTAATCTTTTATAATCCTCAGTTATTCTTTGATCCAAATCAGATGCTGTAGAAGCTCCATAATTATTTTTTGTTATATCATCAATTGCTGTTGTTTGTTTTAATTTTAAATCTGAATTATATCTAAAAGAACTTCTAAAACTAAAGATAGTATTTCCTTTTCCTATCTTTTTTAATTCACGAAGTACACTATTAAAAGTTCCTGTAGTAAAATCAATTTTAATTTTACCATTAGTAAAATTATATCCAGGGTCTTGACATAAAGAGTGATAATGATAATCTTTAGAATTAATATTACGTCCAATATTTTGTATTCCACTTCTATTTAAATATAGCATGGAGTCAAAAACACTACTTTTTCCACACCCATTTGGTCCAACTAATGCTACAATTCTTTTGGGATTTTCTCCCAAATCTATAGTTAAGTCGTGAAATCTTTTATAATCTTTCATTTGAATTTTTTTTATGTACATACTTTTAATCCCCCTACTACAATAATTCTAAATATTTCTTTAACATTTCAACTTCTAACTTAGTAACTAACTTAACAAAATCTGTATAATTACCAGTTGTATGTGCCTTATCTAATGCTTCATAATACTTTAATCTTGATTCTTTTTTTATAATTACAGGATTATATCCACTATTCATTAAATCTAAATTCATAAGTAATCTTGATGTTCTTCCATTACCATCAACAAATGGATGTATTTTAACTAATTCCCCATGTAATAATGCTGCTTTAATTATTGGATGATATTGATTCCAAGTATTATAATTAAGTATTAATTTTTCCATTAATTCAGGAATTTTAACATAATCTGGTGGAGTATGAGTGGCACCTTTTATAGTTACATTTTCTTTTCTATATCTTCCAGCATTTTCATTATCTATGTCCTTTAAAATTAACTGATGAATATTTTTTATATTCCATTCAGTTATTGGATTTTTATCTTTTACTAAATCATCCAAATATAAAATAGCTTTCTCATGATTAATTGCTTCTAAATGTTCCTTAATAGACTTGCCACCTACAGTAATACCTTCTAAAACAACTTGTGTCTCTCTTAATGTTAAAGTATTTCCTTCAATTCCATTACTATTATAAGTCCACTCTAAATTAATAGACTCTTTTAAAGATT
>CALVKI010000025.1 GCA_944332635.1 uncultured Bacilli bacterium | reverse complement strand
ATGGTAGTATTTTTATGGATTATAGATCTAATAATGATTTTAGTGATTTAAATACATTTTTGTATGGTCATTATACAAGCAATGGTTCAATGTTTGGAGAATTAAAAAAATATATGAAAAAATCTTTTTATGAACAACATCCTTTTTTTTATATATTAACGCCAACAGAAAATTATAAAGTAGAAATATTTAGTGCATATATAGATGATGCACTTTCTGATTCTTATAATTTGAATTTTAGTAATCTTAATGATTATTCGATGTATTTGAGAAATATTAAAAGCAAAAGTCAATATATAACTAATGTAGATGTTGATTATGCGAATGATAGAATTGTGACACTATATTCGTGTTCACATGAACTAGGGAGTAAAACAGAGAGGTATTTTATTCACGGAAAAATCATAAGTTTAAACGAGTAGTACTTAATTAGAAAGGAGAAACAATGAATAAAAAATTAAATATAAATTTATTTTTTAAAGAAGATGGTGATGATATTATTGAAGTATTAACTCGTGATTTTAAGGAATTTATTAATAATTATATTAAGAAGGTTTTAAAATAATATAATTTATTTTTATGTAATGGATTCATTTTTTTATATCTCATGTTATAATTATACTGTAACAGGTAGTTATGAGAGATGGTCTTTAAAATGAATCCTCCAAAAAGGAGGAGGAATAAAATGAATTTTAGTAGTTCTTCATTAAGAAATACGTTAAGTATTTATTCGGCTAATGAAATTGCTAAGTATATTAGACTGTCTTTAGCTGACGAGTATGGTCAAAAAGATGAAAGTGAGAGTGTTGCTAATCAAAGAAGATTATTAAATGAATTTATTGACAGAAATGGAAATACTGGTGAAAAGTGTAAGGAATTTATTGATGATGGATGTTCTGGTACAAATTTTGAAAGACCTGGCTGGCAAAATTTAATGACAGATGTTGATAATGGTAAAATTAAAGTGATAATAACCAAAAATTTATCTAGGTTAGGTAGAAGTAACTTTGAGTGTGGCTATTACATTGATTATTATTTTCCTTCTAACAATGTTAGATATATTGCTGTTCAAGAACAAATAGATACTGCTAATCAAGATAATTCCAATAATGAATACGCTGCTTTAAATAATTTTATTAATGAGAAATATTCAAGAGATTTGTCTAAAAACATAAGAAAGGTTTATAAGATTAAACAATTCGCAGGGGAATATATGGGTGGACATCCAGTTTATGGATATAAAAAAGATCCTAATGATAAGCATAAATTAATTATTGATGAAGACGCTGCAAAAAATGTAAGAAGAATCTTTAAATTATATCTGGAATATCGTTCTCAAAATAAAATAAGAACAATTTTTAGTAATGAAAAAATTCCTATTCCTGAAGTATATAAAGGGAGTAGACGTGGTCTGAAAGCAAAACATCCTTATGAATGGAATTATCGAACAATAAGAGATATTCTTAGAAATGAAATGTATATAGGTAATATGGTACAAAATATATTTACGAAAAAGAGTTTTAGAGAGAAAAAAATGATAAAAAATAAAAAAGAAGATTGGATTATTGTAGAAGGAACCCATGAGCCTATTATTGATAAAGAAACTTTTTACCAAGTTCAAGAACTTTTAGATGCAAATTATCGACAACCTGTAAAACCATATCCTCATGAATTTGCTGGATTATTATATTGCCATGAATGTGGTCATAAAATCGGAATTGGAAATGTTAAACGTGATAGAGATCCTAGTAAACAATTCTTTTATACTTATTGCAACTATTATAGAAAGAATAGTGCATATAATAAATGTACTCCTCATTCTATGAATTATAATAATTTAGAATCACAATTATTAGACATTATAGATGATTTGTGCAAAAAGTATTTAAAAGCAGTAAATTATGAGGAAATAATTAATAATAAAAAACAAGGCTTAGATACTTATGGTAATCAGTTGATAAAAAAGATTAATAAGTTGAAGATTGATGTAAAAGAAGTTGAATTAAAATTAGAAAAAATATATATGGATAGATTAGATGATGTTATTTCTACAGAAACTTACAAAAAAATGTGTGATAAGTTTGAAACAAAAAAAACAGATATGCTGAATGAAATAGAGGAAATGCAAAAAAATTATGAAGATTATATGGAAAATCATTCAATTGATAAATTGTTAGAAACTTCTAAAATAGTTCAACAATATTTAAAAGCTAGGAATACTGAGAAACGAGATTTACTTTTAAAGATAATTGATAGAGTAGAAATTCATTCGGATAAAACTGTTGATGTATATTTTAAATTAAAAGCACTTAGTGTGGTAAACTAATAATTGAAATAGGCTATTATTTAAAATAGCTATAATTTTTTATCACCAACGGTAATCACACATAACTTTAGTGGAACTTTTTCAAATGGAGTAGTTACTATTGATGGAAGTTATGATATTAATATTTGGTATTCTTATGACAGTGATACTAAAACAGAAGTATTGAAAGATACTAAAAACTATACAGAAACTATAAATGTTCAAGGAACAAATGAAACAGAGAATGAAGAAGTAATTATTAGAAGTTTAAGTGGTCCAAGTTGTAGTAAAGCAGAGATTGATGGTAATACTATTAATTGTACTATAT
>CALVKI010000024.1 GCA_944332635.1 uncultured Bacilli bacterium | reverse complement strand
TTAGCTACCAACTAAAACTATAAAATTAATATAGAAGTTTTTCTATACAATGATATAGGAGTTTTTCTATATCATTGTAACATATAATTTAATAAAAAGGAAGTGTTGCAATGAAAATAGCTGCAGTATATACAAGAGTATCCACAGATGAACAAGCCCGTGATGGGTACTCATTAGATGCTCAATTAAAAGCAATAAAAAAATACGCACAAAATAACGATATATTAATCGATTCTAAATATATTTTTTCAGATGAAGGAATATCCGGAAGAAAAGCTGAGAAAAGACCTGCTTTTATGGAAATGATAAAACAAGCTAAATCAAAGCCAAGAAAATTTGATGTGATACTTGTCCATAAATTTGATAGATTTTCAAGAAATCGTGAAGATTCTGTGGTTTATAAATCTTTGCTAAAAAAAGAATATGGAATTCCAGTTGTTTCCATTTCTGAGCCACTAGACCCAGATGACAAAATGAGTGTTATTATGGAAGCCTTTCTTGAAGCTATGGCTGAGTACTACTCTCTTAATCTTTCAGGGGAAGTAAAAAAAGGACAATTGGAAAAGCATTCTAAAGGTGAATTACAGACTAATCCTAGTTTTGGATATAATGTATCTGATAATAAGCTAATCGTTAACGAGGACGAGGCTAACGTAGTAAAAACGATATTTGAGCAGTATGCAATAGATAATCTTCCTATGATGCAAATAGCAAGAAATGTAAATGCTTTGAACGTTAAAACTAAACGTGGTCGCCACTTTGAGAATAGAACTATCTATTACATATTAAATAACCCTGTTTATATTGGTAAATTACGATACACACCAGGCAGAAGAAATCAATATGATTTTGATGATCCAAATACTATATTAGTTGATGGACAACATGAGCCTATTATTTCTATGGACTTATGGAATTCTGTTCAAATGAAGCTTACCAAAAACAGTATATGGAAAAAACCTAAACAACATATAGATATGAATCCAAAGCACTGGACTAAAGGGATAGTAAGATGTAAAGAGTGCGGATGCACTATGGTAACCTGTGGAAAGGCAAAATTACGATGTAACGGGTACAACAAAGGAAAATGTTCTAACTCTTCTACTCTACTAATTTCTGATGTATATGACTTAATTATAGATAATATTAAATCAGTAATGAAAAATGGAAAAATTGAACATATAGTTCAAAATAAAAAAGAGAAAAAAGAAAGCAATCAATACGTAATTTTACAACATCAATTAGAACAACTATCAGAAAAAGAAATAAGAATAAAGGAAGCATATCGTGAAGGAATAGATACAATTGATGAATATAAAGAAAACAAAAATATTATTTTACGAGAAAAAAACAGATTATTAAAAGAAATTGATAAAGTTGAAAAGCCGAAAACTGAAAATAAGAAAAAAGAAATTATTGAAAATGGTAAAAAAGTATATGAGATACTTACTGATGAGAAAATATCATTGAAAGAAAAAAATGAAGTTGCTCATATCTTAATAAACAAGGTCGAGTATGACCTGAATTCTAATACTTTAGAGTTATATTATAATTAATGTCCCTTTTGTTATACGGTGGTTCTAATGGAGAACTTGGGGCTGCTATTCGTTATTTAAATCAACGTTATACTATGCCTGATAATCGTGGTAGAGCTTTACTTACTGATATTGGTACTGAAGAACTTGGTCATGTTGAAATGATTTCTACTATGATTTATCAACTAACTAAAGGAGCTACAGCTGATGAGATGAAGCAAGCTGGTCTTGGTAGTAGTTTTGCTGAACATGGTAATGCCTTATTTCCTACTGATGCGAATGGTGTTCCATTTACAGCAGCATACTTTGCTACTACAGGAGATCCTTTAGCTGACTTAGCTGAAGATATGGCAGCAGAACAAAAAGCTAGAGCAGTTTATGAAAACTTAATTGATTTAACAAATGATCCTGATGTTATTGGTCCTCTACTTTGGTTACGTCAAAGAGAGATTGTTCATTATGATCGTTTTAAAGAATTATTTGAAACTTATCAAAAAGAATTATATAAAAAATAGAAACTAGTAAGATAGTTTCTATTTTGCTTTTGGTATATTATATAGTCTATATTGTCTACAAAATCCCTTAATTTTATTTTTGCTATCTTTTATAGATGTAGTAAAATTATTAGTATTTAAAGTTAGTTGAATATTATTAGATACTAATTCTAATTTCTTTTTCTTTGTCAATTATTCTACTGTTACACTTTTAGCTAGATTTTTTGGTTTATCTATATCACAACCTCTTAACTTAGCTGTTTCATAAGCAATTAGTTGTAGTGTTGGTACAATTAAGATTGGTTGAAAATATGGACTTATTTTTGGTACTGTAACTTGTAAGTCTTCTGTTTGCCATTTTTCATTACTGATAATAATTGTTTTTGCTCCACGTGATTTTACTTCTTCAATATTAGATACTGTTTTATCCTTTATAGTATCATCTGTTACAATTGCGAATACTGGCATACCTTCTTCTATTAAAGAAATTGTTCCATGTTTTAATTCTCCTGCTTGATAAGCTTCGCTATGGATATATGATACTTCTTTTAGTTTTAGACTTCCTTCCATTGATGTTGCATAATCTATTTTTCTTCCTATAAAGAAAATATCTTCTTTATTATAAATTTCTTTAGCAACCTTTTTATACTCATCTCGTCTATCTAATACTTCTTTAATTAATCTTGGTAGTTTTTCTGCTTCTTCTAATACTTTATCATTTTCTTTTACTAATCCTTTAGTTAAGGCAGTTTTATAAGCAAGTAATGCCATAATACCAACTTGTAAGATGTAAGCTTTTGTCGTTGCAACTGCAATTTCTGGTCCTGCTTCTATAAATATTTGCTTGTCACTTTCTCTAGCAATAGTTGATGTTTTTACATTAACAATAGATAAAGTTTCCACATTGTTTTCTTTTGCTTTTCTCATAGCAGCAATGGTGTCTGCTGTTTCACCTGATTGAGAAATTAGTATTACTAGTGTCTTTCTATCATAAATAACATTTTTATAACGATATTCACTAGCAACATCTATTTCTACTTTAGTATTAGCATATTCTTCTAATAATGTTTTTCCAATCATCCCAGCATACATAGCAGAACCACAAGCTACTATATGTATTTCTTCATATTTTGTTAAATCTGGTAATTTATCTAAATCTTCTAAATATGGTTTAAATGTTTTTTCAAGTACTACTGGTTCTTCCATTATTTCTTTTAACATGTAATGGTCATAACCGCATTTATCTTTGGCGTCTTTCTCCATATTAGTTGTTTGAATTTGTTTTTCTACTTCTTTTCCATCTTTTGTTATTTCTACTTTATCTTGTGTAATTTTAACAATTTCATTTTCTTCTAGTAAGAAATATTTATTAGTATAATCTATGATTGCTGCTATGTCGCTAGCAATAAAGTTTTCATTTTCTCCTATTCCGACAATTAATGGTGAATCTTTTCTTACTGCGAATAAACAATCACTACCTTGGAAGAGTATTCCTAAAGCATATGAACCTCTTACTTCTTTTAGGGCTTTATTAATAGCTTCTACTTGGTTGTTTTCATAATACTTATTGATTAGGGCTGCTACTACTTCTGTATCTGTTTCACTATTAAAAGTTACTCCTTGTTTTTTTAACTTTTCTCTTAACTCTTCGGCATTTTCAATAATACCATTATGTACTAAAGTAACTTTTCCTACAGTATGAGGATGAGCATTATTTTCTGTTGGTTTTCCATGAGTTGCCCATCTTGTATGAGCAATTCCTAAATGACTGGGTATTAGCTCTTTACATTTTACTTTTTCTTCTAAATTTACTATTTTTCCGACACTTTTAATAACTTCTATTTCATCTTTATCTTTTAAGGCAATTCCTGCTGAATCATATCCTCTATATTCAAGATTTTTTAATCCATTTATTAAAATTTCTATTGGATTTTCTTTTCCTATATATCCAATAATTCCACACATAATTATTTTCCTCCATGCTAAAAATATATGTGGTGATATATATATTGTTGTAATGTTGATTTTACTTTTTGCTATATATCTAACGAATCACATTCCCCGCAGTAGCATCCGCCGAATCTTTCGATCACTACTGTCCTCGTCAACTATTAAAGTCCAGGCGCTTAAATGAATTTGTCTCCTTCCTATTATTCATTTTATACTTATTATATCAAAATTATACTTCGTCTGCAAATTGCAAAAAAATGATACCTTATTCTCCTAAGGTATCTAAGTTTGCATAAATATTTCTTGAGCTTTGACACGTAGCTATTTCGCCTTTAAATATTCTATCAAATTCAGGTAGAGCTTTATTAATTACATCTTGATATATATTTTTACTTGTTTCAATAGCTTTTCTAAAATCTAATACATTTACTTCAGTTCTATTATCAAATAAAGCATTTGAAAAGGCTTGTTGGACCATAGTTAGTGAAACATCTGGATAACGTGATCCGATTTCGTATATTCTTTTATATTCACTAGTTATATCTGTAATGAATTCCATCATTTTTCTTTGAATAAATGGCGTATATAACATCTTAGCTCCAGTTCTTTTTTCTATTTTAGGTAGTGTTCCAATTAATATTTGGATATTTTCTTCTCTTGTTGGTTCGGCTACTTCTACTTTTTGAAAACGTCTAACGAAAGCCTTATCACGTAAAATATATCTTTCATACTCTTCTGTTGTTGTTGCACCTATAACTTTAATATCACCACGATCTAAGGCTGGCTTAAACATATTCGCAAAGTCTAGTGCTTCTCCTTTAGTTCCCATTAAGGTATGAATTTCATCTATAAATAAAATTAGTTTAGACTTTGTTTTAATTTCATCAATTAGAGTTTGAATTTTTGCTTCTCCAGTTACAGGGTCAACGCCAAGTAATGCTGATGTATTTACTTTTATTACTTGGTACCCTTTTAATACAGCTGGAACTAATCCTTTTTGAATTCTATATGCTAATCCTTCTACTGTAGCAGTTTTACCAACACCAGGTTTACCAACTAATACAGCTGATTTATCTGGAGTTAATAAGATTAAAATTAACTGTTTTATTTGTTCATCACGACCAATTGCAGGATTAGTTATGTAATCTTTATTTTGAAAGTTTTCTCCATAATTATCTAAAACACTTATACGTTTCTTTTTTATATCAAAAGGTTCATTATTCATCAAGTTTTCTTTCATTTTGTTTCCTCCTTCTTTACAGTATTATTATATCATAGATTTAATCAATTATCTCAAAATCTAGTATTAGCGGATAATGATCTGATACTTTCTTTTTGTTTACTTCAAAATTATTTACTTTTATTTTATCATTTACGAATATATAATCGTCTACACTGTCTCCAACATCAAGTCCATCTTTTACCGTTGGATGTGTTGTTTTTATATTATATTTTTCTATTAGATTTGTTAATTTTTTATTTAGTAGTTGGATACTTTCACTTTCTGGATGCAAATTGAAGTCACCCACTACAATAGTAGGTGCCTTATTATCTTCTATTAATGATAGAAGACATTCGCATTGTTTTTTTGTTCTTTCATCCCCTACTTTTCCTTAATTCCAAATCCCATGAATATTTAATATTCTCAGTTTTTTATTTCCTATTTCTATTTTTGTATTAAGAACAGCTCTTGCATGATCTGTTTTTCTAAAAACTGTCGTATCTTTAAATATGTGATAATTTTTATAAAAGAAATTATTACTGGCTTCTATAATAGGGTATTTTGAAATAATCTCATTACCTTGTTCTGCTAAACCACCAAATCTTTTGTTACTATACCTTTTTTTATATGTTTATCTGATACCCATAGAGCACCATAAAAACTATATCGACACTCTTCTTGTAAATTGTCTTTTATTATTTTACTATTGTTATATCTATCATAAACTGTTTTATCTATTCCTCGCATAACCTCTTGTAGTGTTATGATATCTGCTTTAGAATCTTTTAAGAATCTATTACTTCATCATTATTATCCATTTTAATACTTACATTTAAATCTACTAATTTCATCTTTTTCACACTCATTTATTATTTACTTTTTATGTATAGAATATCTTCAATTGATTTATCTATATTAAATATTCCATTGCCGACTGGGTAAAAAACTGAATAAAATTCAAAGCCATCTTTTTCAAATTTCTTTTTTCTTACTTCTGATACTTTTATTTTTTCTCCTAAGACAATAGATGATACTTGATTTCCAAATAAGACTATTTTCTCTGGTTTTACAACACTCATCTCTTTCATAAATAACTTTAAATAAGCTTTATAAAAATCATCTTTTAATGGTCTAGCGTCTATTTGAGTACATTTAGCTAAATTAGTAATAAAAATATCATGTTCTTCTATATTTTTGTATACTTTTTCACAAAATTCTTTTGTCCAATCTTTTCTTTTTTTGCTCTTATTTCTTCAAATATTTCTTTATCTATTAAATTTACTTGATTAAACAATTTCCAAATATTTTTAGTTCCTAGCCAAGGGTATCTTGGGCCATCCCAATCTTTTGTTGTTGCGATATTTCCAGCTGTTGGATTCATAAATACAAAGCATATTTTAGGATGTTCTTTTTTTCCTCCAAAATAAATAGAATGTAAAGATTTATCACCATACTTTTTTTGTAATTTATCGTATTTTTCGTATAATTCTTCTAACATATTTTACCTCTTTTTATTTTTTGTGTTTCACAAATCTTATTATATGTTATTTTCATATATCTTTTGTTTAATATGTATTTTTCACCATGGATTGATAAATCCGTTAAAACGTGTTCGAAAAATTCTGCTGTTTGTTTATGGATAGGAGTAAATCCTAGATGGGAATACCAATATTTTAATGGTTCTGTTTGATTATAATCTTTTTTCTTATAAGTTTTTCCTGCTGCAATACGATCGCAAATACTTTCTACTACATATTGATAAGGCATCATTATTGGGGTATCTTTATCTAACCAATATTCTGGATGATGAGGATTTCTTCCTTTATGGTGCAACCAAGCTTCACTTTTACCGGTTAATTTTCTACATTCTGAGATTGGGGAATGTATACCTACATAATATTTTGCTCCTTCTATAAATTCTATTGGGGTATATTTTGATAGGTCATGTGTAATTCCTCGCCAATATAAACCACATTTAAAGCACATATTCATAACTTTGATTCTATGTGATGTAATTGTTATAAAATGTTTTATGATATGCATTTTATCTTCCCCTTTCATTTAGAAATTATAACATAAAAAACATGATTTTCATCATGTTTAATTAATTATTTATATTTTTTATAAACATCATATTTATCAACAAGTAAATATTGTTCTTTGATTGCATTTTTTATTTCTTTTCCAATTGTTTCAGAATATCCAAAGAATACTTGGTCACCCACAATTAAACAAGGAACACCTTCTACTTCTTTACCTAGTTCACCTACTAAATTTTCCATTAGTTTACTATTGTTCTCATTATACCAAACTTCCATAGTATATAAGTCAAAATATTCATCATATTTTTCTGGTAAATTGTCTAAAAAGTTAATTAGTTCTTCGCAATGTGGACAGCCATCCCCATAAAATAAGTAAACATTAATTTTTTTGTTATCAAATTTAATATTAGCTTCTGTTTGTTTTTTTAATGTCCTAGTGATACTTTTAGGAGTTGTTGACCCTATAATTAAGATTATTGTAACTACTGCTAGTATAATACAGACAGAAACTATTATTATAATGTTATTTTTATCTTTTTTGCGTGTTTTAGTTGCCACGTTTCTAATACCACCCTTCTATATATTTTCCTATTTCATATATTGTATCATTAATTTGTAGATAAAGGGAATACTTTCCACTTAAATTTTCTTTATTTATATATTTAGTCACAACAATTCCATTTTTATTTTCTTCCTCTGTAAAGATATCTACGCACATAGCTGTGTATGGTTTTTTACTGATTGGAATTTGGTATTCTTTTATTTTACCATTTTTATATAGTAATACTTTTACTTCTGTTCCACGTTTAAATCTACCTTTTACTTCAATTCTATCTTCTTCATTTTTAATATTAATATCATGGGATTTATATTCTTTATCAATTGCTTTTGCATTTGTTATGAAACCAAATCTTGTTTTATCTACTTTTGTTTCTCCTAGACTTCCTTTTATATCTTGATTACCTAATTGGAAAGTATCAGAACCATATAATGGCATTTTTTCTACTCTATAATTATTTGTTGGCAATTTTATTTCAAATATTACTTCATCATCTAATAGTTCTACAGTATCACTTACTAGTTTATCTGCTCCACCTAATCCTGCTGGTTGATTAGAATTTTTTCCATCTACATAAACAATTCCACCAGAATGGACGATATAATGATTTTTATCTAGATAGTCGACATCTGAAATATATGGAGAATAGAATTCACTACCTCTTTCTTTTCCATATTCCCAAACTTGTTCAATAGTCATTTTTTCAGTATCGATTTTGTACATTACTCCTCTTGAATAACTATCTTCAGCTGGAACATATTCATCTTTATTTTTAGATTTATTATTTCCATTATCAAAGATAAATACATATCCTTCTGGAGTAATCATAGCTGCATGTTGGCTCCATTGCCATTCAAAATCATCACCCATTGGTTTAAAGAAATATTTTTGATATTCTTCACTCCAATTTGTAGAATCTCCAATAATCCAATTTAATTTTCCACTATCATAATCAATATTGATTACAGCATCTTGATGTCTACCTGATAAAGTTATCGAGTTGGTTTTTTCGTCATACCAAACTGAGTTATTATGGAACCAATCATAATCTACCCAGTTTTCACTTTTACCATCTTCCATGTTTAATATATCTTTTAAATCAATTGTCTTTACAATTTTACCAGTTTGTCTATCTAACTCTACTATATAGTCTTCTACTGTTCCTCTACCGTTGTTAAAGTTATCACTAGATACTAGTAAATTACCATTTGGCATTTCATAATAATCATGGTGATATCCCCCTGGTAAACTATACTTTACATAAATTTTACCTAACATATCCATTTCATATAATCCAGTTAAATAGTATGGACTGTTTATTAATCTTTCTGTACTTACTAATAAATGTCCGTTTTTTAATCGGTCTATTTTCCATGTTGCAGTATTGGTTAAATACCAACGAACATCTCCATTTGTATCATAGGCACATGTATACCCTTTACTAGATGGTGTAAAAAAATATAAATCATTGGTTAATTTAGATTCTTCTTTTTCTACGGATGTTGGTAAAATAAAATCTTCTGGAAGTTTTTCTGTTTTTATTTTTAATTCTTTCTTTTTATCTCCACATTCAATTATTACAGTATTTTCTTTACCTGCATATAATCCATATACTGGTATATAATGAACTTTCTCTTTATCAAACTCATGTGTATAAGTTGTTAGTTCATCTTTCCCTTTAATGGTTATTTTTACTTTTTCTTGATTTTTTGTTTCAAAAATAACTAGTGCTGTTAAAGGGGAATTATCATAAGGATCTACAATTACATTAGGATTTTCTAATGTAAACCCTTCACTTTTAAATCCTTTTTCTAGTTTTTGTTGTTTAGTTATTAGGCTTTGTGTTAATTTTAATTCTTCCTTAGCTGTTGATTTATTATCTAGTACTAATAATCCAATAATACTTATACATATTATAATTCCTAATATAATAAGAATTATTTTTTTTATATTTTTCTTTTCTTTTTTTATTCTCTTTTTTTGCATACTTTTTCTCCTTTTTTTCAGTATACCCTATATTTTATAGCAAAAAAATAAACGTACCGTTTAATTTAGTAAACGATGCGTTTAGTTACAAGTTCCGGTTAATTCTAAAGGAACTTTATAAGAAGTTATTTTTCCTTCTGTATCTAATACATTAATACTAATATATAGATTACTATTTTTGATATTTTTACTAGTACAAGAGAAGTTTTCTACTTTAAATTCTGTTTCTTTTAATAATTCAGATAAAGTCTTGGGTGTTTGTTTTTCTTCTTTTAATGATCCACACTGTGATACTTTTTCTTCTAAATTATCATGACTTTCATATAATGTACATTCCATTCCTACATACTTTTTTTCTTCATCACCATCTAAGTATTCTATTTTAGAAATATAAATAGAGTTTTTATCTGATGAATAAGCTGCTACTCCATTTACATTGAAATTATTACTAGTAGATTTTATATCTGTAAAAATATAATCACTTGAGTTTAATAATAAATATATTACTATTCCTAATAATATTAATACTGATAAAATAGCGAAAATATATTTAATAGACCTTTTATTTTTTTCTTTTTCTCCACTTAAAATACTATCTATATTGACATTAAATTCAATACTTATCTTTTGTAATATTTCTATATCTGGAATTCCTCTACCATTTTCCCATTTTGATACTGCTTGTGCAGTTACATTCAATTTGTCTGCAAATTCTTTTTGAGTCATTTTATTTTGTTTTCTTAAATCTAAAATAAACTTTCCTATTTTCTCTTGATTCATAACTGCCAAAACTCCTTCTTTTAATATTATAACTTTTTTTAACTAGATTGAATATCTTTTCATTTAATTTTCATAAAAAAAGGCTTATGCCTTCTTTTTTTTCACATGGACAGGATCTACATGAATTACAGTTAAAAATATTTCTGGAATGCTTTTAGTAATTTCTTTTTCTAGATGATTAGCAATTTTGTGACTTTCAAAAGTTTTTAAATTTCCATCTACTTGGATAGTAAAAAATATTTGATATTGATATCCTACTGGAGCAGAATGGAACCCTGTCATTCCTAGTACTTTATCATGTTCTTTAACTATATCGTATACTAATTCTTTTGTTTTATTATCTATAGATTTATCCATTAAAACATCGTAACTTTCTTTAAATATTTCAATTCCAGTTTTCATAATCCAAATTGCTATACCAAAACCTACTATTCCATCGACAAAATAAATTTTAAATTTACCTAAAATAATAGCAAGAAGATTAATTGATGTTATAATGCAATCGTTTTTATGATCTTCACAATTGGCTTTCATTAATAAGTTATTGTATTTTTTAGCAACTCTTTTTGTATATAAATATAATGATAACTTAGTTAATATAGTTAAAATACAAATAATTACTAACCAAATAGAAAACGTAAACTTTTCTTTTTGGACTAATGATTTAATAGAGTCAAATGCTACTGTTAAGCCTAAAACTATCATTGTAAGGCTAATTAAAAGTGAATAAATGTATTCTGCTTTTCCATGACCAAGATTATGATCTTCATCTGATGGTTGTGATGCAATTTTGTTTCCTATCAATGTCATTAGTGATGAAAATATATCACTAGCACTATTCATAGCATCAGCAATCATAGCCCGACTTCCTGTCATAAACCCTATTACTCCTTTTATTGCTAGTAAAAATATATTACCGACTATTCCTAAAATACTTGCTTTTTTTGCTGATTTAAATCTATCCATTTTTCTCTTCCTCTTTTTTAGATTACTTGCATCATTATACTACTTTTTTAATTTCTTTTCTATGCTTTTTTGAGGAAAATTTATTTTTTTATATAAAGATGCATTTCTATAATCTGTATTATTTGTTACGTCTTCTTTTGCTTTAATAAACTTTGGTATTACAACATCTTCATTAGAGGAAGTAGTTTCTACTTCTAACATTTGTAGATCATTATGGAATATATCTAATCTAAAATATTCATTTTGATATTCAAAACAATATCTTGTCTTTTTGATAGGAGTCTCTTCTTTTGGTAAATTTAAATAATATTCTTCTTCACTAATATTTCGCTGAGTAGTAATTCTTTCATTATTAATTTCTGTATCTATTTTTGTTATTAATGTATATTTTTCTTCTCCATCTTTTCCGGTTTTACGATAAATATATTCTATGTTTCCACTTTCTATTATATATTGTTCTAGTTCTAATTTTACTAATTTTTCTTTTTCTATTTTTTCTAAATCTACTTTTTCAACTAGATATTTTCTTTGGATTTGTAGTGGATATGGTTTTGATAAAGCTCCATAAATTTCCTTTACTACTTGTTTTATTTTTTCTTCAAAAGAGTTCTCATTTCCAATAATTCTTAATTTTTCATGTCCTAACCAAGCCTCTAATGTTTTCTTGTCTTTTTCTCTTGCTTCTTCTACTGTTTCAGTTCTTGCACTATTATTATCTAATGTATAGAATTCTTCTTTTCCTAGAGCAGCCGTTCTTAAATGAATTACTAAATCATAACGATTCATCAAATCAAATTCTTTTGCAGAAAAGTCTTTCAATAAGTTTTGCCAATCTTTTTTTGTTACATATGCTTTATCATCTAGTATTCCCCTATCACATAAAATGATTGTTGGATTTTGACTTTGGTTAGCTATTTCTTCTGCTAATTGTTCAAGAGTTAATTGTAACGTTATTACTTGTTTTTGGAATTCTACTGTATCTAGTGCAAAATTGCCAAATGGTCTAATTCCACTATTAATAAGAATTGTTGCTGCTTCTGGTACGATTAATACTTGATATCCTTTTTCTGTAAATTCCTTTTCTATTTGCTGGATAGCTGTTGTTTTTCCAGCGCAAGGTCCTCCTGTTAAAGCTATTTTCTTCTTTCTTTGGCACATTTTTTCATCTTTCCTTTACTATATACTTTTTTATAAAAACATCCACCACAAAGAGGTACATATTCTACATTAGAGTTAGAACCGTCTATTACAACTTCTTCACCCTCCATTGTGAATTCTCCATCTACTTTTCTAGCATTAAACTTAGCTGGTGCTCCACATAAACACAAAGAATTAGTATCCATTTCAGTTATTTCATCAGCTAAAGCCATTAGTCTAGCTGCTCCACTAAATAACTCACTTTTAAAGTTTCCTTTTAGGCCAAAGCAAGTTATTGGAATATTCATCTTTTTGTTAATTTCCCATAATTCTGTTGCTTGCTCTGGTGTAATAAATTCTGCTTCATCTACGATAATATGATCACAGTGAAACAATTCATTAAAATATTTTTGGGATAATAATGATTCTTCTGCACCTAATAATATATCAACTGGTATATGTTCTCCTTTTCTATTTATTATTTCTTTTTTCCCTTTTGTATCTTTTTCTGGCTTGATTAATAATACAATTTGACCATTTTCTTCTAAATCATGAATTTTTGAAAATATCCTACTGGTTTTTCCACCTTTCATTGCGCTATAGTAAAATATTAATTTTTCTTGCATGTTCTCTCTTCTTTCTTTTATTTAAATTTATAAATTTTAGCTTTTTTCTTTCCCTCAAAAGTTATCTCTTCTTCTGTAGGAATAATCATATTGGTATTTAATATTTTTTTTCTAAAGTTTCTTCTATCTAACTTCTTATTTAAAATACTTTCATATATTTTTTGTAATTCTGGTAATGTAAAACCATTAGGAAAAAAGACTTTTAATAGATCTGTTTTTAAAATTTCTTCTTTTAAAGTTTTTATTGCTTCTGTTATTATTTCATTATGATCATAGGCAAGTTGTGGTACTTCACCAATTTTAAACCACTCAGCATTACTTGTTTTTAAAGTATCTTTGGCAATTTCTACTTTACTTGCATCAATTATACCAATATAGGTAATAGCAATCATTCTCATCACAGGTGATCTATCTTTTGTGCCAAAAACTTTAGAAAATTTTACCTTAATATTTTTTAGTCCTGTTTTTTCATAGATTTCTCTATTTAATCCATCTTCTAAATCTTCAGTATTATATAGTGCCCCTCCTGTCAATGCCCAGCAATCTTTAAATGGCTCATTTTTTCTTTTTACTAATAGTACTTTCAAGACTCCTTTGTCTACTGTAAAAATAGAGGCAATGACATGGATTCCTTGGTGTTGATATTTTGGATTATTTACTTCCATAATTCACATCCTTTCTGTACCTTCATTATATGTGTACTTTTATACACTTGTCAATTCATTATCATAAAAAAAAGAAAGTATTTTTTTTACTTTCTTTGAATATCAATATATATGATTTTTGATTGTCATATTTTTACAAATAGTTTACAGACATTGGTCACTATATTCAGGATGTTTTTTTATCCAATGTGTTACATAACTACAACTTATTATCGCTTTTTTATTTTCTTCTTTTAATTTTTTAAATAGTTCTTCTACTAGTTGTGATGCTATATTTTTCCCTTGGTAATCAGGATCTACATAGGTGTGATAAATATCTACTGTATTTTTGTCTAGTTCTTTAAATTCTATTTCTCCAATTTCTTGCCCTTCTATTTCATATACTATTCTATTATTTTCTTCTCTCATTATATTTTCCTTTCTATTTTTTTCTAATATTTGATTTAAACCCATTTCTATTGGTTGGTTTCAAAAGCTAGAAATATAATCCTGCCATTTTTTATCATCTATTTCTGTTACTCCTGTTGTTATTAAGTCATCTACTATTGTTTTATTTTTTCACTTGGCCATTCTGTAAACTTTAATAAGTTTTTATTTTCTTGTTTTGTAAACTGAGTAAAACTTGGGTCAATTAATAAATGTTCCATTCCCTTTTCTGTTCTATATTCTGCAATCAAAATAACATGGTCCACATTTATTAAATCATTTAAGTCTATCCAATAATTTCTAATACTTAAACTCATTAATTTATCTTGTATTTGACTGGCTATAAATTTACAAAAACCATCTAGATTTGGAGATATTTTTTTACTTCGTCCGTAGTTTGTGATGTAATACGTTCAATTGTTTCTCTTGTTTTATCAGAATTATGAACTTTAATATTTAAAATGGAATTATAAAAATCGTTATGAGTATTCATGTTATCACATATTTCTGTTCTTATATTTAGTATATCATAATATAATATTTTAATATATAAAAAGCATAGATAAATAATTCTATGCTTTTATATAATTATTTTACTTTTACTACTGCAGGAGTTTTAACAGCTTGTGGTGCTTTTATTTTATTATTACTAGTCATTATATGTTTAGCTATTAAAATTGCTTCTGTTCTGTAATCAGAATAAACATCCCTCTTTCCTATTCTTCGCTCCGTATTTATACTTCTTTTTCTTTCTTCGTAAGCTAACTGAATATAACCATGAAATGATTTTAACCCAATATCTAGATTATTTCTAGCAATATCTAAATAGAATTGAGAATAACTATTTTCCATAGCTGTCTTTAAATTTCTTTCTTCTTCTTTTGTTTCTACCATTTCTAATTCTTCCATAGTTTTCATAATTATTTCTTTATAAAGATATGTTCCTGTTTTATCCATAGGAAATCCTAGTTGTTCTAGTACTTCTAATACATTCATTTCTTGTTGTTCTTCTTCCGACATATTTGACAAGGCTCCATCTTTATATACAGAATATTTTTCTGCTGATTTGTCAAAATACTTTGGATTATTATTTAATACATAAATGATAGGATCTATAATTGTTTTATTTTCCATTTTATCTCTCCTTTATAGATTTATGCTTTGCAAAATAAAAAGCACAAAGATCACTATTTGCTTGGCGACTCCGTACTTACTGCTTGTTCGTGTAGGTTTTATCCCGAGATAGCTCACAAATATTGCTTATATCTCCTCGCTTGCTTGCTTATTATAGCATATGCTTAAAAAAAAGTCAATATTAGTCTTTTTAAGTGGCATATGATATAATATAGTTGTTTTAGGAGGTTTAATTTACTAATGAGTAATGATAAAAAAATAATAGATACAGCTTACGAATTTGTTCAGTTATTAACATCTGTAGGGTGTAAAACTATATATCAAAATGATAAAAGTGATGACTTTCAAGTTCTAATGTTAGATGGTAACTCTGGAACTGTTTTTTCTATTGAAACTCTTCCTTGGACTAATACTGCAGAAATAAGAACAGATAGAAATCAACATGATTCTTTTCCTACTGAAGATATTATTAATAGAATTGGTACTGGTGCTCCTTTGTTTTCTAATTATACAGTCCATAATTATTTGGATATTCCTTTTGTGTCTTTAGTAGAAGAAAAGAAAATGCTTAACTTTGCACCTATGTTTGCTAGAATAGATGTTTTACAAGGTGGGCCTGAAGATGCTTCTCTTGTTTATTATACGACTGGTAGTGTTCCAGGGGTTCCACAAGAAAAAGTTTTAGAAGTAGAAATGCAATATCAATATGATGTTGATAAATTTAATCTCCAAATGAATAGTATTATTGATGATAGAATGAGTCTATTGCCTCAATCAGTACAAGAATTTTATGGTTATTATGGTAAACATGATGTTGATATGTATGAAATTATTATGCAAAAGAAAAGATAGGAGATCCTATCTTTTTTCTATATATTCTTGCGTTTTTTCTAAAACCATTCCAATACTATCATAGATTGTTAAAGTACATTTTCTGTCATATGAAGTTTGTTCTTTATTTATTAAAACTAAATATTTTCCTTTAAAATAATTTATTAGTCCGGCTGCTGGATACACATTCAATGAAGTTCCTCCTATAATTAATACTTCAGCTTCGCTAATGTACTTAATTGCTTTTTGAATACTTTTATCATCCAAACTTTCTTCATATAAAACTACATCTGGTTTTATTATGCCTCCACATTCACATCTTGGTATATTATCTTCTGTAAAAATCTTTTCAGCATCATAGAATTTATTACATTTCATACAGTAATTTCTTAATACAGAGCCATGTAATTCAATGACATTTTTTGACCCTGCCATTTGATGAAACCCATCAATATTTTGAGTAATAACAGCTGTTAATAATCCTTGTTCTTCTAGGTATGCTAATACTTTATGGGCTGCATTTGGTTTGTAATTTAGACTATTTAATTTATTTTTATAAAACTCATAGAATTCTTTTGGATATTTTATAAAAAAATGATGTGATAATATTTCTTCTGGTGAATATTTATATTTTTCATGGTATAAACCATCTTTACTGCGAAAGTCTTTCAAACCACTTTCTGTTGATACTCCTGCTCCGCCAAAGAACACTGTATTAGATGAATTTTTTATAATTTCTGCTAGTTGTTCTATTTTATTCATGTTTTATTATTACCTTACTTTGATAAGGTTTAGCAATATCGAATTCTTTAGCAGAATGTATATTAGCAGAAATATTTAATTCATCCATTACCATTTGCACTTGTAATGGATTTAAATTTCTTGGATCATTACCATTATTAATCATTAAGATCATTTTATCTTCTAATGCTATTACTCCTGAAATTTTTCTTTCATCTACATTAAAACTAGTTGGTCTTTGATTACTGCTGTAATTTAAACTTAACTTCCCTTCTAGTGCGGGATAATAATCGCAAGTAGTGTTTCCTTTTCCAATACTATCATTTAATGCATCTCTCAATATATATTCTTCTCTTGCAAACCAAAGTTCTGGTATATTTTCATCTTCTTTTTCTTCTTCATATTGAATAGAAAACTCATTTAATAACTTTTCTTTTAATCCTTTACAAAAAGTTACTTCATGATATTTCAAACCTTGTTCTTGCAAGTACTCTCTTATTTGATTTGCTGTCGCTATTCCATCTTTCATCAATAATATTAAAGCATCATTTCCATTTTCTGTATCATAGTAAAGAGAAGTGTCAAAACTTCTTTTCACTTTTTGTGTACCTAATATAAAGTCACATTCCAAGTTAGTGAATAAGATTAAGTCTCCTTTATCTGTTTTGACATTTTCTAAGGCCGTAAATAATTCTTGGGGATATTTTTGAATAGCCCATACATCTAAATTATTGTTCATAATATCACTTTCTTTTCTATTTTTTTGTTGAATGTTTTAAATCTACTACTAAAAGCTTTTGGTAATCATAAGCGACACCGTCATTTTGATTTTTTATTTTTTTCATCTTGTTCGGTACATAATTTGTCCTTCTTCAGTTACCTCAACAGTTCCATCAAAAAAGATAGTATTACAGGTATGATCTACTACAGTGTCTCCTTTTTTAGCGTAAATCTGATAATATCATCCACAAACACATTAGGGAGATAACTAACAATTGCTTCATATTTTAGATTTTTATCTATAAGTTTTGTTGTTCTTTTAAAAAATATTCTTGTAAGTGTTTTTTTAAATAAAACTGGATGGTGTTATCATAATGTAGTTACTAGCTTTTTTCATTAATTTTTACAAACTTAGTCTCTATATTATATATTCCTTTTTCTTTTTTTATACCATTTACAAAAGGTGCATTATCTAAGTAATTACCCTCCTCATTTTCTAGAAAAGTATATGACATTTCATGAAGTGCTCTTCTTTCTTTAAAGTTGTTTTTCCTTAAATTTCTTAAAACTTCCCTAGGTTCTGGTTCATATAAATTTAAATAGTTTACAAAAAACAGTCTATAATAATTTTTGTTTCTTCAAATGGTAAATTTTGTTTAACAAGTAATTTTAAATATACTAAACATCTTCTAGTATATTCCAAATTAGTAAACATTTCATCGTCTTTTCTTTAATGCCTCTTGTAAACATTCTTCCATACGTATCCTCTTCTTTAGTGTGTATATTATATATCATATTTTTATTCTAAAGTCAATTTCTTGCTATTTTGGATTCTATGAAATCTAGTATTTCTTTTTGTTCTTTAGACATCAATTGATTTTCTTCATCTTTTGTTAACTCTGCTTTATATTTATTCATTTCATCAACTCATAGAATGGATGCTAATGGATAGCCTTCTATAATTGTTTCACATCTTGTGTTAAAAAAACACCTTGGAGCTTTTATTTCAAATGTGTCTAGTGTATTATCTCTTAATATAACCACTCCTTTTTGAAAATATCCGTTTAATCTTCCATCTTTACCATATTGATTTACTAGATTAATATAGTGAGTAATCATCTTTTCATCAGTTAATTTTTTACCATTGACTCTTCTTACATGAGTTCTGGGTTGAAGATTTTCTGGGATGTTATCTAAATATAACCCTTCATCCATAGCAATCGTTGATAAATGACTTATTTTATGATAGACTTTTGCTTTAATAATAGCATTTTCTAATGGATTTGTTCCAGTTTCTTCTAATCCATATCTATTTTTAAATCTTTTAGAGTGACTATTTCATAGCCTCTTTCTGTTAATCTTGATGCATATGTTTTTATTTTTGCAGGATTTGTTGTTGCAAATAAAATTTTCATATACTTTCCTTCTTTCATATATTTATTTTTTTAATTAATTCATCTATTATTATATCATAGTAAAATATTACTAATCCTATAAATATTAATATATCTAACAATAGACAACTATAGGTTAAAATATTATTTGTTATTAAGTTTAAAATCAATAGTAATGCTGGTAGAAAACCTATTAAACAATCTAATAAAATAATGCTTAGAAATTTATTAATATATGAATCTTTTAATACTAACATAGTAATACTATTAAAAATTAAAATAACAATACAAACTATAGGAATAATATAGGTTGTAATAATTAAACTTTTTGTAATTATAAACCAAAAAAACATTAAAAATAATATGATTATAAAATATTTATTCATCATTTTTAAAATATTTTTATATTTTGTAATAACGGATATAACTAATATATAAATCGTAAATAAACCAAATATTGCATATTTTGTCATTATTAATTCTTTGTGTATTAAATATTCTACAAAAGCAAATATTATTCCAATTGCAATTGATGTAAATAAAAATACTTTATACAATATCTTTTCTTTTGTTTTTTTGATTTTAGGAAATGGAGATGAGGCTATTTCTCCTATTAATTTTCCTTGACATAATGGACATCTATTAATATTACCTGTATATGATATTTGACATTTTTTACATTTTCTCATCATATTCCTCCTCATTTATATTGATTACTCCTTCAATATTTTTTTGTGTAAAGAAATGACAGAAATTTTTAATAATATCATTATTTAGATATTTAGATGATATACCGATTGATAAATCATCTTGAAAAGAACAAATAGTTAATTGTAATTGTTTTGGGGTTGTTAATACATTAAAATTTTCTATATATGGTTCTATCTTTTTATCTACTGTAATTTTTCCTATGTTTGATACTGTAGATGTAGATTTATTATTAATTATATTATCCGCTATTTTTAGGGCAATGTCTTTTATTATGATTGGTACGGTGCGAACTATGATATTTTTTTCTAATGCTATCATTTGATTCATTCTAATTATTAATTGTTCTTTTGTTATATTCTTCTTTAATTGATTATTTATATTTTTTACCATTTCATCAAAACTATCGTTTTGATTTTTTTCATAAACAATTGATATTAAACCAAAAAAATTTCTTGATGTAGATGATGGAAAATAATTTCTTAAATCTACTGGTACATCTATTTTTATAACTTTATTTTTATCTAATTCTCTCATCTTTGATTGATATGATTTTATTAAGACTGCTATTAATAAAGCTGTTACTGTTACTTGATATGATTTAGCTAATTGTTTCACTTTATGTGCAGATATATGATATTCCAAATATGTTATTTGCTTCTTCTTTATACCATGGTATACATATACTTTTTCTTTCTTTTTTTTCGTTTTTTTAGGACCTGTATAATATTTTTTAAAACTATCTTCACTTTTTTCATTACTAGAAGATAAATCTTCAAATGATATATTAGTTATTTTATACTTTATTTTTAGATAGTTATAGATTAAATGTTTAAATAAGATTAAGCTTCCTCTACCATCTGATAAAATGTGGGACATTTCTAAATTTATTCTTTTTTTAAAATAATTTATTCTTATTAATAGATCATCACCGTCTTGATACATTTTTTCACAAATATTAGAGTTTTCTTCTTCTACTATGATATTCTTATCCGACTGTTCTAAATAGTACCAAAAAAATCCTTTTTTTAAACTACATTTAAAGTTTGGAAATTCTTCTATAGTCTCGTTTACAGCTTTTTGGAGTATATCTTTTTCTATTTGGTCTTTTAGAGTTACTGAATATCTGAAAATGGTTGGCACATTACTACTAGTAAAAGAATAGAATGTTGCAACATTATCTAATTTATACCATTTTTTTAATTTCATATTCTGCACTCCTTTTTATTTTAATATAAATGTATATATTATATCTGATAATAATATTATTGTGATTGTGATTGTTACTATATTTAATTGTCTGGTGGACAATTTTTTTAGCATTTGTTCAAATAACGGCTGAAACAGATATAGAAAAATCATTCCACCTATTCCAAATCTTATACTTGGATTTAAAGCGATTCTTCCTTCAAAATTAAAACTAAATCTTGTATAGTCCCATAACCAATTTCCACTAGTAAATTCCATTATATAACTAGCTATTAATTCTACTACTGTAGTAATTATAATGATACTTATAAACATTATGATAGGTGTTATATTTATATTTTTTATTTTTATTTTTTTATTTTTTAATTTTGATAATAAAACTATTAATAATAAAGCACCAAAACCATAAACTATGCAGTATGGTCCAAATAATACTCCTCTATTAGAAAAGCCCCAACGATAAACAAAAACTTCTAAAAAAACTTCATAGCACCAACCGATGATAGAATATAATATAAAATAGATAAAATACTCTTGTATCTTTTTTTTCATAATTTACTTCCTAACACTTTCTAATTTTATTTCGATGCCCACTACTCCGTATTTTTTAATTTTTTCTTTGGCATAGTATTGTTCCATATCACTAGGATTTGGAATTTCGTTTTTTTCATATCCCATTTCTATTTTATTAAAATGTTTATATAATTCTTTAAAATCTTTATATATGTGTAAAGCAATAACTTTAGTTATTAATATTTCATTTGTTTTATCATTGTTGAATTCAATTATATCCTCCGGTTTTATTTTTCTTCTTTTTTCATCATATAATCTAAGTTCTATTGTTTTTGTTTGATTTTTTATCATTCTGAATGGTGCTTCTTGCAAATTCATTTCATGCATTTTTATTACCTCCTTTTATTAAAGTATTAAATAAGTAACGCTAAAGAAAGCATTATAAAAAGCCAGTAATCATTAAACCTAAGGCCGTAGGATAACCTTTTGGACTAATCTTATTTTTATGATCTAACTGTTTTATAATAGATGATGTTTCCAAAAATAGTGGCAATAGATAAATCATAGCTACTATAGCAAATATCTTAGTAGTTCTGTTTCAGTTATTAAAATTACTAGAAATGAGAAAATAAATATTAATTTTACATCTACTACTCAAAAAGATATATAATGAGTAAATAAGTCTAAGTTTTTATCTTTTTTGCATCTCTTTATGCAGCAAATACTGTCACTCTATTATCTAATTTAGAGTTTGGATTAAAATATTAAATAAGTATATTTTCTAATTACATTATGTAAAATATTATAATTGCTATTGATAAAATATCTCTAAATTATGACTTGTTTTTACTTTTTTTTATTCTTTTACTTCTTTCTTCTAACTCAGTATTATATCTAGTATATGCAGCCCTAGTGTTGGCATTTTCTACTGCTATAATTTCTCCATTAGCAAATATTACATTTCCTTTTGATTGAAGAACAATATATTCATCTTTGTATTCTCTTCCTAGCCTATCAGCTATTTTTCTCATTCCTTCATCTATTGGTTGATGAAGATAAATGTTTTTTAATTCTCTATTATGAGAGTGTATATAATTTTCATATGAGTCTTCATAGTTAATTGGGTGTAATATACTAACGGTTACTTTACTAACTGGTGGTTCATAACTATCTAATGTTGATTTAGTTTTCTTTATATCTATTGCTACTGGAATTAGATTAGCTTTGATTCCTTTTGCTCTTGCTGTATATAAAATGCGAGTTGCTCCAGTTCTCCCTTTATAGATCACATTTTCTTCTACATATGCTCCTTCAGGGAAGATACTAACACTATGTCCTTCTTGCAATAATTTACTAGCACTATCAAGGCAAGCATCACTATAAAAGGCTCCACCATGCGCTTCAATTGGCATTGCTTGTAAATATGTCTCTACCATTTGTTGTCTTGCCAGTTCTTTTTTATAAATTAGCCTAGCACTTATTAAGCTAATTACTTCTTCTGGTAATGACATTGGTAAACAAAATATATCCATTAAACAATTATGATTTGCAATAATTAAATTAGGTACTGTTGTATCATAATTTTCTAATCCTTTTACTTCTAAATTTATTTGTTCCCTTAATTTTTTTAATACTTCTAATTTGCTACTCATGTTTATAAAAACCTTTCTACTAAGGAAGCCATTTGTTCATGCCCCTGATAATTTAAGTGAATGCCATCATCAAATAATTCTAAATCATTGGCTACTATTATTTTTAATTCTTTATCTTTTTGAAATTCTTTAATTATTTGTTGACGTTTTTCTTCTGCTTCTTTGTCAAATATCAAACTTGCTTTATCTTTATAATCAAAATTGATTGGCAAAATGTAAATTATTTCTGGTAATTTTTTATTATTAAAATATTTTTTCTGATCTTCTAAATCAGCATAACTTTCTTCTATTTGTTTTTTATACCAAAAAAGATCTTTTATTATTTTATCTTTAGTTTTCTGATATTTTATTTGTAAGTCATTAGTACCTAATGCAATAATTACTTTATCAACAGGAGCATTAGTTCTAAATGTTGAAATAAAGCTATCTTTACCATTTTTGTAGGTTTTTATTGTTTCTTCATTTCCTGCGATACGACCAGGTAGTCCTTCTTGAAAGAACTGATATTTATTTTCATATTTTGTTCTTAATATATTTACCCATTGCTTTTCTTCTGGTATTCTTTCTCCTGTTATAAAATTATCACCCCAGGTATTTGAATCTCCATATATTAATATCTTTTTCATATACTCACCTCTATATTTTTCATTTTACCATTTAATTTAATGTTGTTCTAGTATATAAGCAAAAAAAGAATATTTCTTTAAAATACTCTTTCGCTTTTAAATTTGCATATTTTTTAGATAATCAAATAAATAAATTTTATCTTCTTTATAAACAATTTCTTCAGATTTATTTTCTATTAATCTTATCACTTCATCAATATCATACCATTTTACATCTGATAATTTTTCTTTTTGAGTAATAAAGTCTGATGATTTATTATTTATAATATAAAAATAATGATTATTATGATGATTTTCTCTTTTGATTGTAAAGTTTCCGTTAGCCAACGGATATAATTGGTCTTTGCTTATATTTAAACTAATTTCTTCTTGTAATTCTCTTAAAGTACCTTCTTCTATTGGTCCTTTTTCTTTCACATGACCAGTTACTAATGCCTATCTATTAGGATAATACTTTTCATTAGTACTTCTTTTTTGAAGTAGGATTTGTTTTTTATTATTTAGTACAAATACACAAATTTCATTTTTTTCTTGAACCATATTTTCATCTAGTAAGCAGCTAAATGTTGGTATGCTTCTAAACTCCAAAATTTCCATCTTTCTTTATCTGGATAACATCCTAGAGTTTTTGTTTGCCCTTCAGGTATAAAAATAAAATCCCAACTCCAGCCATAGGTACCACTTTTTTCTTTCGCAATAGTACCTTTTGTGATTGCTGTAAATGTAATAGGTTCTTGTCCATACTCACAGTAAGCTAAAACT
>CALVKI010000023.1 GCA_944332635.1 uncultured Bacilli bacterium | reverse complement strand
ATTCATATTATTATCTCATTTGTAAATATAGTTTTATATTTATACTTAATAATAGTCTTTTTATAAGTTGTTTTATATTTCTTACTTTTATATTTTTAGCCATCTTCCTATTTTTTATTTCATTTATATATTTTTCTTGTTCTTCATTATACAATTCTTTTGCTTTTAAAATTATGGCATTTGTATAATATATCTTTAAATTTTGCTTTGTTAGCTTGTTTAGTTGTAATTTTTGTACTTGTTCCATTGCATTATCATAATGCTTTAATGCATCATATGCTTTTTTTATCGTCCTTTTATAGTCTTCATTTCTTGTAATACTATTGTCACTTTGAATATAAAAGTATCCATAAAAGTTTACAGATACCATTGTTTTTGCCAATACAATTATAAATGGGATTAATCCAAAGTCTTCATGTTCTGTTCCAACTGCAAATTTCAAATTATTCTGTGTAAAGATTTCTTTTTTTATTAAATACACACATGGTGAATCTAGCAACACATCTGTACTATATAATTTATTAAATCCATCTTCACCTGTTGTTTCTTCAAAAGTTGCCCCAGGAACTATTTCTAATGTTTTTCCCTCTTCATCAACTCTTTGTAATTTAAATTTAATTAAGTCAATGTCTTTATTTATATATTGCTCTAAAGTCTTTAATAGTGCTTTGTCTATGTAGTCATCAGAATCTAAAAACATTATATACTCGCCTTTTGCTTTTTCTATTCCGAAGTTTCTTGTTGAAGCCACACCTGTATTCGGTTTACTATAATAGCTTATTAACCCAGGATATTTATCTTTATATTCATTTATTATTTGTTCTGAATTATCTGTGCTTCCATCATTAATAATTACCATTTCAAAATCTTTATAACTTTGCACTAATACTGAATCAAAACACCTTTTTAAATATTTTGCTGTATTATATACAGGAATTATAATGCTAATCTTCTTCATTTTTCCTCCAAACCAGGATTTAGGGACGGTCCTTTTTTCCCTCTTGCGAAATAGGGATTTGGGGACGGTCCTAAAATCCCGCTCTTCTTTATTTACCCTATTATTTCTTGTAATTTATTAAATATATTATTATTATATTCTTTTGCATCAAATTGTTTTGTTATTTGATATCCATTTTCTATAAAGTCTTTCATGGCTTTATAGATTTCTGTTTCATCTTTTTCTACTACTATGCCTTGACCTTCTATTTGCTCAGAATCAGAAACATTTGTAGTTATTATTGGTTTATTTAAGATAAAAGATTCTAAATATACTACTGGATATCCCTCATAATCAGAAGACAATACAACACAATCACATAATTTATAATAAGGATATGGATTTTTCTTTCTTCCTAAAAACACTATTTCATGTTCTAATTTTTTGTTTTTTACTTCTTCTTTATAAAGATTTGTATCTGGCCCATCTCCTATAAAAATTATCCTAAACTTCTTATTGTCCTTTTTTAATTGCTCTGCTGAATAAATTATTCTTGTTAATTTTTTCTGTCTCTCATCATGTCTTCCTACATTCAAAAATGTAACTACATTTTCCTTCTTTAAATCTTTTACTGGTTCTTCTGCCTGATTTACTATTCGTTTATCATTGACCAAATTATTGCATGTTATAACTCTATCTTTTAGTTTTGGATAAACCGCTATAAAACTCTCTTTACCTTCTTTTGATACAAATATAATTTTCTTAAATTTTTTTATTTTTCTTTTGTCAAAAAATTTTTTCATTTGGTCTTTATAATTATTATATAAACTTAAATAATCAGCATGTCCCCATATTGCATTGTTTTTTGAACATGTTCTTGCCATAAAACTAGCAGGTAGTGAATAAGTTGCAAAACTTGCTGCGAAATCGAATTTATTTTTATACTTTCTTATAAACCTATATCTTTTTATTAAATTATTAATTTTTCTTTTTATAATGTTTTTATCATTCGCTGGTGTATATTCTATTATTTTAACATTTGGAGAAATCTTGTCTAAAAAAACTCCTTCCTTTTTTTCTAGTGCAATTGTTATTTCATAACCTTTTTCTAGTAAAAAATTTGTAAGAGTTACAAGAGATGTTTCTATCCCCCCTAAATCTAAATTATATGCTGCAAATAATAATTTTTTCATATTATTACACCTTCATTTCTCCCTATTTTTTCTTATGTCATTTTATATTAAAACTGTGTATGTGTCAACGAAATACAGCATATATTGAATGTTAAGAATTTTATATTTTTTAAACAAAAAAATCGGGATTCTAGGAACGTCCCCCAAATCCCGTTTTTGCAAAAAAACGTCCTCAAAATCCCGATTGGCATTTCTAAATCTCGATTAATTATTATCTATAAAATCTTCAATTATCTTTATCATGTGGTCTGTTTCACTTTTAAAATGTTTTGGTTTAAATGTTTTGGCTTTGTTTAAAGCTTCTTCTAAATCATCTAATTCTGTTACACCTATTAAAAAATCTTGTTTATCAAAAGAATCTACTATTTGTATTTGGTGGTCATTTATATGTTCCCCAAAAGCACTTAAACGTGGTACTGCAATTACTTTCTTTCCCATTTTTAATGCCATTACTATAGAGCCAACTCCTCCATGAGTTATAACTAAATCTGCCTTTTCCATTATTTCTCTTAGTTTTTCTTCTGGCATTAAACTGTATATTTCCATATCTTTAGATTCATATTTTGTTCTTCCTGCTTGAACTATAACTTTTTCTGTTATTACTTTTTTATCTATTAGCTCTTGCACTTTATCAAGTAATCTATGAAAACTATTGTCTTGTGTACCTAATAATATCAAAATCAATATATTGACCCTCCTAATTTTGCTTTTGGATATAATTTTAGCATTTCTTCCCATTGCACTATAAATAAATCTGCAAACTTATAAACAAGTTTTCCTGTTGCAGTTTTAGAATTTCTATTTGCAAATGTTTCTATAAATATAATTTTACTACCAAATATTTTCCCTAGTATACACATTGGACCTGCATTATGCGTACCTGTTGTTATTATGTATTTTGGCCTTATTTTTATAAAATAAAATACTGTTAAAATACAATTCCA
>CALVKI010000022.1 GCA_944332635.1 uncultured Bacilli bacterium | reverse complement strand
AACAAATTTTTCATCTATAGTAGTATCATACTTTCTTTCATCTTGAATTAATAAAGTCAAAAAGTTATCACATATTTTACAGTCATCAATACTATTTACTTTTATAATCATTTATATTCACCTTCTCTAATAAAAAAATATTATATATCTATTATATCACACAAAAAGACATTTCTTATCAAAATGCCTTTAGTTTGTACTTATTTTCTCTCAGATATTTTGATATATCATAAATTATCACTCTTGTGGAACTTCATGAACAATTGTTTTATGAATACACTTTTGTTGAACACCTTCTTGTACTGGACAGCTAATATTAGCATTCATAGCCATGCCAGAATTCATTTGACCATTCATATTAATATCAATATTCATATCGTTATCTACTACATTATTATTACCATTAACAGTAGAATTAAAATCAAAGTTATTTTGATCAAACATTATAATTACCTCCTATATCTTATCTTATGTGAAAAAGGTAATTAGAAAACGACATATGCCTAAAAAAAATACTCTAATAAAACAAAAATTACCAGAGTATAATCTTAAAAAGGTAACTTCATATTTCCATTGGAAAATTGCTTCATCATTTTCTTCATCTGATCAAATTGTTGCAATAATTTATTTACTTCCTGAACAGAAGTGCCACTACCATTAGCAATTCTACTTTTTCTACTCGCCTTAATTATTTCAGGATGACGTCTTTCTGTAGGAGTCATAGATAAAACAATAGCTTCAATATGAGCAAGTTGTTTTGGATCAATCTTAACATTATTAAGTCCCATCTTTTTAGCCCCAGGAATAAGTTTTAGTAAATTTTCTAAAGGACCCATTTTTTTCATCTGTTTCATAGTAGATAAAAAATCTTCCAAATCAAATTTCCCTTGTTGCATTCTTTTAGCAGTTTTTTCTGCTTCTTTTTCGTCAATAGCCTCGGTAGCCTTTTCAACCAAAGAAACAATATCTCCCATACCAAGAATACGACCTGCCATACGCTCAGGATCAAAGGAATCTATACCATCAAGTTTTTCAGATACACCAATAAACTTTATAGGGACATTAGTAAGATGACGGACAGATAAAGCAACTCCTCCCCTAGTATCACCATCTAATTTAGTTAAAACAACTCCAGTAAGAGGTAATCTTTCATTAAATCCCGTAATTACATTAATAGCATCTTGACCCATCATAGAATCAATTACTAATAATATTTCATTAGGTTTTACATCAATCCTAATATTTTCAAGTTCATCCATTAGCTCTTCATCAATATGTAAACGTCCTGCAGTATCTATAAGAACATAATCAAAATTATTGTCTTTAGCGTAACTAATGGCATTTTTAGAAATTTCTACTGGATTACCAATTCCTTCATCATAAACCTCAATATTTAATTGTTTACCAATTTGTCTTAATTGATCAATTGCAGCAGGTCGATAAACATCACAAGCAACAAGCAAAGGTTTCTTAGAATGCTTTTTTCTCAAAAAATTAGCAAGTTTACCAATTGTTGTTGTCTTTCCAGACCCTTGTAAACCAACTAACATTAAAATAGTCGGATTTCCTTTTAAATAAATTCCTTGCTGTTCACCACCTAACAATTGAGTTAATTCATCTTTTACGATTTTAACAAATAACTCGCCCGGATTAATACTACTAACAACCTCTTCACCCAAAGCTTTCTCCTTAACAGAATTAGTAAATTCTTTAACTACTTTATAATTAACATCTGCCTCTAATAAAGCTAATCTTATTTCGCGCATCATATCAGATATATTATCTTCAGTTATTTTTCCATATCCCTTTATTTTATGAATCGCATTTTGTAAACGATCTCCTAAACTTTCAAACATAATATCACCTAATAAGCATTATACAAAAAAAAAAGAAGCAAGTAAAGACACACTGCTCACTAATATCATACCAAAAATTACTAATCCGTTTCTTAACAATATAAATAAATTAAAAGATACAAATACTACATCATCTTTCATATAATTACTACTAATATAAATACAATCAGAAAATCGACTTTAATCAGTACCCTGCGTAATAGTTACTAATGGAGTCCCATTAGGAGTTACAACACCAACAGAATTTACACTTTGATTATTATTGCCAATAGAACTATCAAAAGAAAAAGCAGACGAATTATTAAAATTAGCATTTTGATTAATTAAAGAATCAGAAAGTTCTAAATCAGGAGTAAAAGAGTCAGTCATCTCAACCAACGGTTTAGGCATGCTTGGCAAGGATCCAAAATCCGTGGAAAGAGATTGAGAATCAACTTTACTGATATCCGGACTAATATTATCAACAATATCATTATTTACCAACTCTAAATTAGGAAGTTTCTGAAAAACATTAGAAGAATCAATTGATAAATTAGGATTCATTGTTGGAATAGTTAAAGATGGTGTAGAAGGAATAGATGGATTATCTACCTTTGAAACAGTTGTATTACTAGAGTAACTACTTTCATTACCATTCCATACAGAAACAACATCACAATTTCCACTCCATGGTGCTGGATTAGGCATCTCTAATTTACATATTAATGGTATCTTAAATGCCATACCAAACCCTAAACATGTACCCGATTGTAAAGTCTTTTGTTTTTCTACAATTTCATCGCTAATATTAGGAACCATTTTACGAATATAATCAACATCTGTTGGGTGATTCATTTTAAAGATTAAAAAATTAGAACACTGAGAAATAACAGTATCAGAAAGTTCTACTGGTCTTTGAGAAATAAGCCCCAACAACACTCCATATTTACGTCCTTCTTTTGCAATACGTTCGAAAATATTATAACCAATCAAAAACCTGTCAGTATCATTTTGAATATAACGATGTGCTTCCTCTACTACAATATGAAACGGAATACTCGCTCTATCCTTTAATCCCTTAGCAAATTCAAAAATAAGCCTAGAAAAAATCTTAGTAATAACTTTGGCAAAATCATCATCAACATCATCTAAATTAAAATTAACCATTTGATACTTTCGCCCATTACTAATTAACAAAGAAGATAAATAACTCTCTAAAGAAATATAATCCGGAACATCAAAAAATTTAGCATATTCACCAACAATTAAAGCATGTAGACGAACTTTAATCGTAACCGCATCACCATAAGTATTTTCATTTCTCAACCAACCTTCACTAATCAAAGTAAAATTAAGAGCTTTTTCTAAAGTATCTAAAGTATAAAATACTCCACCCTGTGGTTCATAATTATCATATTCATTTTTAATAAAAGAAGAAACATATTCAGTAAGTAACACACTCTCAGAAAACTGGCCTTGTGAATCAATCAAAAAACATTCACGAAATTTTCTAGTATACCCAATTCCTTGTACAGAGGCTTCCAAATTAAATTGTGGAGTAGAACAACTTGCTAAAATAGAAAATATTTCATTTCTTTTATTAGGAGATGTTTCGTTTGTGTAAAGAATTGTCATAATTGCCTTAGCTATCAAATGATTTTTATAATTGTTAGCATCCATATCATTTTGAGAAAAAATCAAAGCCAATTTTAACATTCTCTCAATAATTGGCAGTTGAGAATGATTTGTAGCTTGCAATAACAAAGCCAAATCACTTGCATTAAGTAACCAAATAGGTAACCGCAATTTTTCACCAATACCATCCACTTCATTTGTACTGAAAAAGCGATAATGATAATTAGGATTGATAGAATTTAAATTTTTAAATGCATTATAATACTCTCCCGATGAATCAAATAATAAGATGTTTGCTTTATATGGAAATAATCTCTCATCATGGAACATATTTTGAAAAAGTCGTGACACCCCACAAGATTTACCACTACCACTATTCCCAAAAATAGCAAAATGATTGCTAAAAAAATTATTAACATCTAAATAAACGGGAAAATCGTTATAAAATGGACTAACACCAAATTTCATATAACCAAATTTATCTTCACCAACAATCATAGGAATCTCTGTCTGATTAATAACGCGGATAGAAGCGTCCAATGCAGGCTTACGTATAGTACCACCAATTAATTTACCATTAACTATCTCACCTAAAAAACGAGCTTTAACAATGTCCCCATCTAAATCATCGACTTCACCTAACACCATCTTATCTTTATCTTCAAAAATAAGATGTAAATTCATTAAATTAACTGTTAAATTAGCTGAATCTTTCAAACGAATATTTGCAGAATGATCACTAATATAAACGATTCTATCAAACATAATAATCCCCTCTATTCATATTCTCCTATTATAATCAATATTATATCTTTTTTTTTACACTTTTACAAGAAAAAACAATAACATTATGCTTACAAGATTATAGTGTTACAATTGATATAAAACATTTCTATATAAAAAAAATAATTCAAGTCGTATAATTGAGTTAACGAAAAACTATTATAGAAAGAACTTGAATTACATGACTAGTATATTACAAAACATTAGATATTTGCCACATGATTTA
>CALVKI010000021.1 GCA_944332635.1 uncultured Bacilli bacterium | reverse complement strand
TTAAGATAACTCTAGCAGTAAATTCAATAATTTGGTCTCCTTTTAAAAATCCATACACATCATTATAAGCTTTAAAATTATCTAAATCAAAATATAACATGGAGAAAGCTTCTTTGTTTAATAATCTCTTTTTCAATTCAGCATGAATTTGTACATTTCCCGGCAATCCGGTTAAAGGACTAATTCTTCTATTAATTGATAACAATCGATTTAGATTCTTAACAGTATAATACAAATATTCTTCATCTACAGGTTTTTTAATATAATATTCTATCGATTCTTGCAAAATTTTCATACGATGATGCTTATCTCCATTAGAAGAAACTACAATAACAGGTGTAATAGTATTATCTTCGTCTCGTCTAATTTGTCTACACAATCCTACCACATCTCTATCAATAGCATCTTCATTAATAACAATAAGAGCCGGAATGTTTTTAAGTGCTATATCTATTTGTTCTGACTTCACACTAATAAACTTGTAATCCTTATCATTTTTAAATAATTCCCTAAAAACTACAATAGAAGAATCATCATCATCAATAATATAAATTTCTTGAATCATTTCTTAATCTCCTTTTTTCTTAATTCTATTTTTTTATTTAATACTTCAGCAATCTCTTTTGTATTAATTGCTGGAAATGCTTTTTTCAAACGATATACTCTTCTATACAATCTTCTTAAAATTCTATCACGTTTTTTCTTCAATTCTTCCACAATTAATTGTACATTATCTGCTTTAGATAATTTATCTGATTTATTTAATTTTTCGTTTTTCTTCATTTCCTGTAATTTTTCTTTAATTTGTTGATTTAAGCTTTCTATTTTTTCTAAAGTTGTTTTTATATTTTTAACTTTAATAACACTAACAATGAAGTCTATTAAAAATATCAATATAAAAGCCAAAACAACTACTTTTAAACTAAATGAATCTATATATCCAATTAACATTTCTATAAAAGGATGAATATAATAAATAAATAGAACTCCTAAAACACCCCAACAAAGAGAATTTGTCAAACAAATTCTCCCTTGAAAATTAAATTTTTGGTCTGAATAATCCCAATATTTTGTTTTAAATATCTTCTCTAATAACACTCCCACTACATACTCCCATAGTGTTAATATGACAAAAGATGCTAAAAATAAAACAAGCCAATTATCAGCGAAATTACTTAATAATACTATCATAATGATAGCACCGCACCCATAAATTGGGCAAAAAGGTCCATATAGAAAACCTGTATTAATAATTTTCTTTTCTGCTATTGTTCGAACAATACTTTCCATTACCCATCCTAAAAAAGAATAGATTGCAAAATATGTCACTAATTCAAATATATTATTCATTTCAATTATTTTTCCCCTTCTTAAACAAGACATAAGATATCTCACTTATGTCTTATTTTTTATTTAACAGCTCTGCCTTTTGCTTCGTCTGTTGCACCATCTATATTATAAGCTGTTACAATAATTCTATTCTCTCCTTCTTCTAATGGGAAAGTAAATTCTAATTCTTTCTTTCCTTCTGCTCTTACAATAAATTTCTTATTTTCATCTTCGTTGATAATAAAAGTAACAGCATCTAATTCCACTTCATCTGACGCCTTAATTACAAAATTTTGAGGATTATTGACATCATCAACTGCTAAAGTAATAGTTGGCTTTGTGATTCCCTTTACTTCTTGTTGTTTTGTAATTGTTTTATTATTGATATCCACTAATACCACAGTCAAGGTATGTTGTCCTTTTGGTATATCAACTTCTTGTTCTACTTTTGTATTATTAATGTCTACTCTTTGTTCTTGTTCTTCATCCCATCGATAAGTCAAATATGCTATTTCTGTTTGATTTTCAGCCGAAATTTTCAATTTTGAACCAACCACATCAAAAGAAATAATATCTTCTGTTTCATAAGATTTTTCGCTAGAAATTTCTTGTCCATTAATATCTACTACTCTAACAAATAAAGTATTAATTCCACCTGGTATTGTAATTTCTTGTTCAATATATTTTCTACCATTACCAGTAATAACTTGTACTTCTTCTTCATTCCAAGCATATTCTATTCTATCTATTGCTTTATCATGCCTAATTTTTAATAAAATGGTATCTTCTGACTTACGTTCTTCCTCAATTTCTGGTTTTGTAGGTTGTGTAGCCCTTTCTACATTTTCTCTATAAATAGCATAAGAACCTGTTCCTATCATAAATACTCCAAAAGTAATAAGAGCAATTACAAAAAACATAACTACAGATTCAATTCGTACGGGTCCTTTGTTTTTAGAATTCGTATTTGTTGTTGCCAAAATCTGATTCATTCTCTTCCACCTCTTTGGTTTTCTTACGGAAAATTATATCATACCGTTTTTTAATTGTAAATGATTTCAAAAAAAAAACACACCTCACTTTTTAATGAGGTGCATTTCTAATTATTATAATACAAATTTTTTAATTAGTATTACTCCTGAAGCTATCGTAATTAAAATCGCAAAACCTAATGTGAAATAAATTCTTATTTGACCTGTTGATATAGATAAGATTACTGGTG
>CALVKI010000020.1 GCA_944332635.1 uncultured Bacilli bacterium | reverse complement strand
ATTTGTTAGATTCTAAGACCTTTGTAATTTGCCGTTCTCACTTAAATTCTTAGTAAATAATTTAACACAAAAAAATAAGATATAAATATTAAATTATTTACATCTTAAAGTATACTTGTAATTTGTTTAAATCTATGATTTGCGGAGGTGTAATATGGAAATAATGAGAGGTAATAATTCTATCATTCAGAAGAAAAAAATTAATTTAACTAAATTGCCATTATATGATGATGAAAAAGTTAGAGTAGCGATACAGTTGTTAAGGAAACAAATAGATGACAGTTTTGTTTCCCATTTTGATTATATTTCGTATGCTTTGAAAGCAATAAAAGATACTAATATTAAGGTTTCATCTTATATAAAAAATAGTGGGTGTATTAGTACTTGCAAAAAATTAAAAGCAAAACTAAGGCAAATTGGATTAGATACTTATTATGTTAGTTGTAAAGCAAATGGATTTTCAAATCCAGCAGGTGATTTATTGGTTAAAGAAGCACATGTTTTTTTGGTTTATCCTTCTATAAGAAATAATAAGCTTTATTTTACTATTTTTGACCCTGGTTTTAGGCTTGATAATATTATACAGTTTTATGATAAACAAGATTCTTCTGAAGTCGTATATTTAACAGAAGGTAAGACAAAGGCTATTTATTGTGGAGATTTTCATTATCCATATAGACTTACGGTAAATAGACAAATAAATTATAAGCATCAAATATCTTCTGCTAATATTCAGTGGGAATTTAATCCTTATTATCAAACAATGAATATTATGGAGTTTAATAAGCAGCTTTATCAGGTTATGTTTTGTTTAAAACTAATGAATTATCCTAAGGATATTAACAAATATATATGTATTCGTTCGAAAATATTAGAAAAGGTTATTGAAATATATACTCCATATAAAAATCAAACACTATTTTATGATGATTTGTTTTTATTAACGAAAAAACAACTAAAGAATATCTTCGAACAATATTTTATTACTGCAGGTTTAGAAACTAAACAGTTGAATGATTTTATACGTAATTTATTTTTATTATTGCATCATACTGATCTTTATATTAATAAAGTAGTAAATCCGAAAGTAATTGATGATTATAGGTTAGGAAATAGTTTAAATAGGTAAGAAGAATAATATAATTAGTAAAAGTTGAGGATATTATTATAGTTTATATGACATAATTGAAATATTTATTTAAAAATGTTTGTAGAATTAATGAATATATATGAGATTTATTGGACCTATATAAGGTCTCTTTTTGGTGCTTTTTTGTTTTCTTTGTTGTATAATATAAATGTTGGAGTGATACGATGAATATATATAATTTAACAAGAGACGAAATGGAAGAATATTTTGTTGATCATGGTTCTAAGAAATTTCATGCAGATCAGTTGTTTTCTTGGTTATATGAGAAACGTATTTGTTCTATTTCGGAGATTACAAATATTAAGAAAGAGATGTTAGAACAATTATCTTTGGATTATTCTTTTTCTAAATTAAAACTTATTCAGGTTGAAAGAGATGTTGATGTTTGTAAATATTTATTTGAACTTCCTGATTGTGAACATATTGAGGCTGTTTTAATGAAACATGATTATGGTAATAGTGTTTGTATTTCTAGTCAAGTTGGCTGTAATATGGGATGTAAATTTTGTGAGTCTGGTAGAAGAAAAAAAGTTCGTAATCTTGAGGTTTTTGAAATGGTTACTCAACTTTTAATGATTGAGGAGGATTTAAAAGAGAGAGTTAGTCATGTTGTTGTAATGGGTATTGGTGAACCATTTGATAATTATGATAATTTACTTAAGTTTTTTTTAATTATTAATCATCCTAAAGGTTTAGCTATTGGTGCTCGCCATATTACTGTTTCTACATGTGGAATTGTTCCTAAGATATTAGAGTTTAGTAGTTTTCCATTACAGATTAATTTAGCTATTAGTCTTCATGCTCCTACTGATGAGCTTAGAAATAAAATTATGCCTATTAATAAGGCGTATCCGTTAAAGGATTTAATTTCTGCATTAGAAGTATATTTAGAAAATACTAATCGTAGACTTACTTTTGAATATATTATGCTTTCTGGTATCAATGATACAGCAGAATGCGCTAGAAAGCTTGCAGAATTAGTTGGTCATCTTAATTGTTATGTTAATTTAATTCCGTATAATGAAACGAATAATTTAGAATTTAAGAGAAGTAGTACTATTCAAATTATGGAGTTTTATGATATACTTAAAAAAAATAGACTTAACGTCACTATCAGGAGGGAATTTGGCAGTAAAATTAGTGCTGCTTGTGGTCAGCTTAGAAGTAAGAAGGAGGAGTTATGAAATCTTTTTATTTAACAGATGCAGGAAAAGTACGTAGTCATAATGAGGATAGTGTTATTATTGTCAAAAATCAAAATGATGATTATTTAATGGCTATTGCTGATGGAATGGGGGGACACTCTGCTGGGGAAGTTGCTAGTTCTATTGCTATTGGTTATTTAGGAAAATATTTTAAAGAAACTTTTTTAAATATGAGTAAAGTTGATGCTGTTAATTGGATTAGAGACGCATTTAGTGAGATAAATACATTGATTTTTCAACATGAAAAAACGCATCCAGAAAGTAAAGGTATGGGAACTACTTTAGTTCTTGCAATACTTACTAAAGATTATTTATTATTTGGTAATGTTGGGGATTCTAGTGGATTTGTTATTAAAGATGATAAGCTTCATAAAGTTACATATGATCATACTTTAGTCAATTTATTGGTTAGTGCGGGAGAACTTACCAAAGAAGAAGCTAGTGTTCATCCTAAAAAGAATGTTCTTATGAAGGCACTTGGGGCTGCTACTACGGTAGAAGTTGATATTTTTGATTGTGATATGGATATTACAGAAATTTTACTTTCTAGTGATGGACTTACTAACATGTTAGATAAAGATCAAATAGAGAAAGTTTTGCTTAGTGATTTAGATGTTGAAGATAAGGTAATTCGTTTGATTCAGAAAGCAAATAATCGTGGTGGCACTGATAATATTTCAGTAGCTTATTTAATTCGCAGTGAAGAAGGTGACGAGTAATGATTACAAAGGGGCAAAAGATAAATGATCGTTATGAGATTATTCGTTCTATTGGTGAAGGTGGTATGGCCAATGTTTATCTTGGTTATGATACAATACTAGATCGTAATGTAGCAATTAAAGTTTTGCGGGGAGATTTATCTAGTGATGAAAAATTTGTAAGACGGTTTCAACGTGAAGCTTTATCTGCATCTAGTCTGGCACATCCTAATATTGTTGAGATGTATGATGTAGGTGAAGATGACGGTATTTATTATATCGTTATGGAATATGTAGAAGGTAAAACTTTAAAACAACTTTTGAAGAAGAGAGGAAGTCTTACTTTATCTGAGGCAATTGATATTATGTTACAATTAACAGATGGTATGGCTCATGCACATGACTCGTATATTATTCATAGGGATTTAAAACCACAAAATATTATGATTAAAGACGATGGACAAATTAAAATTACTGATTTTGGTATTGCTATGGCATTGAATGCTACGCAACTAACACAAACTAATTCAGTTATGGGTTCAGTACATTATTTGCCACCAGAGCAAGCAAGTGGAAAAGGTTCTACTATAAAAAGTGATATTTATTCTATGGGAATAATTTTTTATGAACTTTTAACTGGTAGTTTACCTTTTAAAGGGGATAATGCAGTTGAAATTGCATTAAAACATATGAGAGATCCTCTTCCCAGTGTAAAAGAAGATATTCCATCTATTCCACAAAGTATTGAAAATATAATTTTAAAAGCTACGGCTAAAAATCCTAAAAATAGATATGATGATGCTAGAAGTATGCATGAAGATTTACTTACTGCACTTGATGATGATCGTATTAACGAAGGTCTTTATAAATATCCTTATCCAGAGCATGAAAATGATTCTACTAAAAATTTAAAGAAAATAGAGGATTTGGAAAAAGTTGAAGATGAGGAAGAACCTATTGCTAAAAAAATTGAAGATACTGGCGATAAAAAAAGAAAAAAAATTATTATTATTTTATCTATTGTTTTTTGTATTTTAGTGCTTGGCATTATTACTGTTGCATTTATTGTCCCAGCTGTGACTGAGCCTAAGAATGTTACTATTCCTAATTGTCAGGATTTAAAAGTTAGTCAATGTGAAAAGAAATTACAAGATTTAGGGTTAGAAGTTAGAACTAATATTAAAAGTATTTCTTCTTCTAAAGTTGAAAAAGGAAAAGTGGTTAAAACAGATCCTGAAAAGGGAAGAAGTGTAAAGCAAGGTACTAAAGTTACAATTTATAAGTCTAGTGGTGAAGAGACTTTTGAAATTAAGGATTATACTGGAAAAAATTATATTGAAATTCAAACAATTTTAGAAACTCAATATGGATTAGATGTTAGTATTGAAAAAAGAGATGTAGATACTAGTGATAGGGAGTATGATGAACAAGAAATTATAGGTCAGTCTCTTGCTGCTGGTAGTGAGGTTAAAGAAGGGGATTCTATTATTTTATATATTCCAAATATCGTAGATACTTTTCCTGATATGGCTGGTAACGGATGGAGTTTAGCTGATGCAGAGGCTTTTTGTGATAAATATGGATTAACTATAAAAGTAGAGTATCAAGATACTACTGCTTATGCAGAAGGAAAAATTATTGATCAGTCAAGGGCTGCTGGTAGTCCAATCGTTAAGGGGCAAACTTTTACTGTAACTATTGCTAGAAAACCGGTTGAACAAACAAAACCAACTACTCCAACTACACCAGATGAAGATGGTGATACAGATACATCTAGTAATGATGCTACTGAATAGGAGGATTATATGAGAGGACAGATTGTAAAAATTCATAGTGATTTGCACTTCGTGCAAACAGGGAATGATGTGATTCCTTGTAAATGTCGTGGAATTTTTAGAAAAGATAAGGTTTTACCTTTAGTTGGAGATTTTGTAGAATTTAATGAGGATAAGAAGTTAATTGAGAAGATATTACCTAGAAAAAATGAGTTTTCTAGGCCTAAAGTATCTAATATAGATCAAGCGTTTCTTATTACTAGTTTAGTTTCTCCGGATTTTTCTTTGAGTTTGCTTGATAAATTATTGGTTCTTATGGAATTGCATTCTGTTTCTCCTATTATTTGTATTACAAAGAGAGATTTAATTTCTAATGAAGCTTATAAAGTAATTGATAAACAATTAGCATATTATGAAAATATTGGATATACGATTGTTTTTAATACTGAACTTGATAAAATTAAGTCATTATTGAAGGGTAAAACAAGTGTTTTTACTGGTCAAACTGGTGCAGGGAAAAGTACTTTATTAAATAGATTAATGCCTTCTTGGAATTTAGAAACTGGAGAAGTTTCTTTGGCTTTAGGTCGTGGAAAACATACTACTAGAGTGGTTACTTTATATGAGGCTTTTGGAGGAAAAGTTGTGGATACTCCTGGTTTTTCTGCTCTTGATTTTCATGGTTACTCTAAAGAAGAAATTCGGGATGCATTTATTGAATTTAGTTTTTATTCTTGTCCATTTAAAAACTGTTTACATACTAAAGAAGTTGAATGTAAAATAAAAAAAGCTGTTGAAGATAATAATATAATGAAAAGTCGTTATATAAACTATTTGAGTTTTATTGGAGGGGATAGTCGTTATGAAGATTAGTGCATCTTTTTTAAGCAGTTCTAATATTCCGATAGATTTGAAAAAATTGAATGAAACAGATGTAGATTATATTCATGTTGATGTTATGGATGGTAAATTTGTTCCTAATAAAACGATGCCATTTAGTGAAATGAAGAATATTTATAAGTATACTAATAAAAGATTAGATGTTCATTTAATGGTTGAAAATCCTAAAAAATATATTCCATTATATGCAGAGTTAAATACTGAGTTTATTACTTTTCACATGGAAGTTATGGATGATATTGAAGAAAATTTGGAACTTATTAAAAGTTATGGTATCAAATGTGGGCTTGCTATTAAACCTAATACTCCAGTTAAATCTTTAGTACCATATTTGCCATTATTAGATTTAATTTTAGTTATGGGTGTAGAACCAGGAAAAGGTGGACAATCATTTATTTTAGAGACTGAAGATAAAATTAAAGAAACTAAGTCTTTAATTAATTCTTATCATTTAGGAATTTTAATTAGTGTTGATGGGGGAATTGATCAAGCTACTAAAAATTATTGTCAAGAATGTGATATTCTTACTTCTGGTAGTTATATTATTGATGGCAAATCATTTCAAGAACAAATAGATGGTTTAAGATAAGAATATAGGGGTGATATAATGAATGATAAAAAGCGTGCAGATAACGTTGTTTCAGCTGTTGATAATACGTCTCAACCAGAAAAAGATTTAATTTCTTCTGAGGATGTTTTGGCTGTTATTAGTGGAGATCAAGTTGCTTTAGTAGAACAAATGGAACGTGCTCGAGAAGTTGCTTTAGAACAAAAAAGCAATGCACAGGAACTTGCAGCTGAAAAAGCAAAGAAAAAATTAGAAGAAGAAGAAGAAAAGAAAAAAGCCATTATGGATGAAGTGAAGAGGAGAAAAGATGAATCTTTAAGGAAAGAGTTATTAGCTAAAGAAGAAGCAGAGCGTCAAATAGCAATGGCTGAAGCAGAACGTCAAAGACAGTTAGTAGAAAAGAAACGGATGGAAGAAGAAGCTAGGATTAGAGCCGAGCAAGAAAGGATAGAGTCTGAACGTATTAGGCAAGAGAAAGCAGAAACTCTTAGAATTCGAGAAGAAGAGAAGAGAGCAAAAGAACAGGCACGAATTGATGCTAGAAAGGCAAAAATAGAGGCTAAGGAAGCTAGCCAAAGAGCTAAAGTTGAAGCTCGTGAAAATGCTAAAAAGGCTCGAGAAGAAGAGAAGAGAGCAAAAGAACAGGCACGAATTGATGCTAGAAAGGCAAAAATAGAGGCAAAAGAAGTTAACCAAAAAGCTAAAATAGAGACTTGTGATCATCTGTTGATTGACGAAACAAAATTAGGAGATACAAATAAAGTAATTAGTGATGTTCAACCAATAGTTTCCAATATTCCAAAAAATATCGGAATGTCATCTGTTCCTGTTTCTCAAGTAAATTTAAATGTTTATCAACCACAGTCAACTGATATATCTCAAAATAGTATAAAACATTCTTCTAATATTGCAGAACTTACTATTAATCATGGTGATAATAAGAGCAATGTTGATTTTGTTTCTAATAAGAGGCAAAAAAAAGAAAGTAATTTAAAGTATTATATGACATTTATCTTTTTTGCTTTATTAATTTTAATGGTTATTTTTTTGCCAGATATTAGTTCATTTATGTCTACTTATTTTTCTAATAAAAAGCAACAAATTATTCCAGAAATTACTACTGGTACTCTTACTTGTACTATGAATACTAGTGATAATAAATATGATTATTATTATAAGGCTGAGTTTAATTATAGGGATAATGAGTTGTATAGTTTGCTTTTTACTACTACTATTAAAGGTGATCAACACTTAGATGCTATAGAGCTTTCTGGTATGAAATCGTCATGTGATTTTTTACAAAACCAAACAATTAATCTTGAAGGAGTTAATGTTTCGTGTAGTCTATCTAATGGTGTTTATGAAAATATTCAGAAATTAAGGTATGAAATATTAAAGATTGATGAAGTTTCTTCTGCTTATTCAGAAGCAGGAGGAACTTATCCTAATTACACTTATAAACAGAATATCGGTGAAATAGAGAAACAAATGAAGGCAAGTAATTATACTTGTGAGAGACATAGTTGAGGTGGGGATAATGAATCATGATGATGATATTGAATTATTGGAATTAACTTCTACTCATGAGGCGTCAGATAATGTACAAACGTCTTCTATTGAAGATACTTCTTTGAATTCTAGTGCTATGAATGATGATACAATAATTCTTACTAATACATCTGATAATGTTCAAGAAAAACGGGGAGATAATATTTCTATAGTTTCTAAATCAAATGTTAGTAAAGCTGCATCTAATTCTTCCAAAGTGACTTTAAAACAAAAGGAGTCTTTAATTCCTGTGCTTGAACGGAATCAAAATGGTAAAAAAAAAGTTGAAAGTGAGGTTGGTAATAGTGATGATTCTGCATCTAATATTTTACCGAATTCTCCTTTAAAATTTTCTAAATTGTTTTTTTTAATTATTATTTTTTTTCTTTTATTGGGTACTATAGTTTTATTACCTTATTCTCAGAATTTGTTTAGTAAACTTTTTTTTAGTAATGATGAAAAACAGGTGAAAAATGATATAATATCTACTGGTCGTTTGGTTTGTACTATGGATAGTAATGATAATTTTAATAGTTATCAGTATACTGAAACTTATTTTTTCGATGATGATAAAGTAAGTAGTTTGGAGCATAGGGTTATAATTCAGGGAAATGCAGATTATTTAAACGTGAGAAATTCTCAATGTCAATTATTGCAACAAAAGGCGAGTGCTATATTTGGTGTTGCTATTGATTGTGAATTGTCTAGTGGAGAAATGATAGAAACTCAGTCTTTTAATTTATATGATTTTGATCTTAGTTCTATTAGTGTAGCGTATACGGAGGCTGGTGGTATTTTTCCTAATGTTACAGTTGGGGATAATTATAAAGAGATTCAAAGAGTTATGAAGATGAGTGGATATGATTGTGAAATAAGATAGTTTACATTTTTTACAAATGGTAATTTTTGTCAACATATTGTCAAATTGCTGTAAAAATGTTATACTTGTATTCACAAGGAGATTTTATGAGAGTTTTTTGTTACATTTTTAATACAATTATAATATTAGGTATTATTGTTTATATTGCTATTGTTGGAATACAAGGTATGAAATCTACAGTTTTATCCACTTCTCTTGATGTTAAGCAACTTAAAAGTTCAGAATTGCTAGATTTTAATAGAAGTGAAAAAGTAGATGTAGATGAAGATATTATTAATAAGGAAGAAAAAGAAGTCATACAAATAGATGAAAAAGATTTTCTAAATGAGGATGATAAAGAAGTTATTATTGAAGAAGTTTCTTCTTCAGGGCAGGAGGAACTTAGTGATGTATTAGAGATTCAAGTAGGTAGTCTTAGTGGATATGGTCCTGATTGTGTTGGATGTAGTGGATTTCTTGCTAGTGGTCTTGATGTTCGCAATGGAAATATTTATTATTCAGATTCAACGTATGGTAACGTTCGTATTTTAGCAGGAGATAAAGCTTATCCATATGGGACTATTGTTAGAGTGAAGAATTCGAGATTGTCTGAATTTATTGGTATTGTATTAGATAGGGGTGGAGCTATAGGATTTGGAAAAAGCCATTTGTTTGATTTACTTTATCAAACATCAAGCGAGGCTTTAAAAAATGAAGTTTCTTATAATACTACGTTTGAAATATTAAGATATGGATATTAGAAAATTATGAAAATTTAATGATATTTTATATACTTCCTAATGGAAGTTTTTTTATTTATAAGGAAAGTGCGTCTGAGCTTATAAGAAAAAAATGTGATAGCTATTAAATTATCACACTATGAATAAACCTACTTATTTTGAGAGGTTCTAATT
>CALVKI010000019.1 GCA_944332635.1 uncultured Bacilli bacterium | reverse complement strand
GTATTTCCAGCTATTGTTACAGGAGTAATTATTACAGTTCAACCCATTATATTAATTACAGTTAGTAATATGCTTGAAAAAAAGATGTAATTAAAAACTTATGATAGATCGGAAAAGTAATATTTGTCATATAAAAAAATAAATTTGAGGAAGTGAATTGATTTCACTTCCTTTTGATATAGTTAGATGATTTTTATTGTGAGCATATTTGAGGAAAAGTATAATTAAAGTAAAATATATTCTGCAACTTTTTTAGTAAAAAGAAATGTATGTTCATAATATAATTTATATGTTAAATCAAAGAGCTGTTAATAGTAAAATATATAATTGTCTCATGAAATCTTTAGTTGTATGATAATAAAATATATTTTCCAGTCTACTACACATGATAAGTTAGTGGGTAAACATCCTTTTTTAGACATAGATCTTATCAGTGATTTTTTCCATTAGTTTTATCCATTCTAGATATCAATAGTTTATACATTGATGGCTATGGATTATTTTTTATGAAAATGAGTTTTTAAATTGTAATAGTTTTCCATTTCCCGCGATTAAAACGAATCAATAATAGGATACCACGTATTGTTAAATCTAAGGCGTATGCATACCATACGCCTTTAAGTCCATAATTTAAAGTAATTGCTAAAAAATATCCCAGTCCTAAACGAATTCCCCAAATTCCTAAAAAAGTCGAATACATTGGGAATTTTGTATCTCCTGCTCCTTGAAGGGCACTAGTGATTACTTGGACTAATGCAGAGAAAGGCTGGAAAAAAGCAATAAGGCGCAAAACATCGGCTACAAGAAATTGTACTTCTTTGGTTGAGGTGAAAATAGAAGCAAGTGGCATAGCAAAAATATAAAATATTAATCCAATAATTACCATACATATACAGGCTAGAATATATCCAATCCATGTGGAGTAGCTAGCTTGTTTAAAGTTATTTTCACCCATTGAAATACCAATCAAGGTTGATATTGCTAGTCCAAATCCCATAGCTGGAATATAAGCATAGCTTTCTATTGTTCCCGCTATATTATGAGCAACATAAGCATTTACACCAATTGATATAATCATATTGTTATAAATTAATTGTCCAACACGCATGATGATTTTTCTATTCCCGCTGGAAGACTAATAAAAAGTAGCGATGAAATAATTTCTTTATTTATGATAAAACTATTTTTAGAAAGATAAATTCTATTATCATGATGTTGAAGTTTAAGTAATAAAATAAACATTCCTACGATTCTTGAAATAGTGGTAGCTAGTGCTAATCCAATGACACCCATACCTAAATTAATAAATAACATATCTAACAGGATGTTAAGAATGTTGGAAAAACCTGTAGCATACATAGGTGTTTTAGTATCTTTTATAGCTCGTAAACAACTAGATAAGACAAGCTGTAAACAAAGAAAAACCGATGGGACAGCTACTATTAAATAATATGAAATAGCAAATTTTAAAACAGAATCGTCAGCTCCAGAAACATATAATATTGGTCTGTAAAAAAATAAACAAATTAAACCTACTAACAATCCAATAATTATGGAAACAAGAATAGACTGACCTATGATTTGATTTGTTTTTTTATAGTCCTGTTTACCATAATTTCTAGAAACAACAGCAGTTGTACCAATACTAATAGCTGTAAAAAAGGAAATAAAAATATTCATTATAATATTAGTAATACTGATTCCAGCAATTGCATTGTCTGCTAGTTTTCCAGCAAAGTAAGTATCTGTAGTTCCTAATAGAGTTTGCAAAATATTTTCTATGATGATGGGAAATGATAAAGATAAAATAGTTAAGATTTCTTCTTTTTTAAGACGTTTCATATTTATATTTTATTAGATCATGCGATCTATAGCCTTTTTTAATTCTTCAATTGTTTCATCATCATTTTCTTTTACTGCTTCTACAATACAATGATCAATATGATCTTTTAATATAACTTTACCTGTATTTTTTAAAGCCGACTGAACTGCAGAAAGTTGAATAAGAACTTTTGAGCAATCCTCATCATTTATTACCATTTGTTTTACCGATTCTAGATGTCCAATAGCTCTAGATAATCGGTTTACGATTGCTTTTTTTGATTGTTCGTCATGTTTATGTTGCATAAATTTATACCTCCAAATAACCCCTATAGGGGGATATAAAGATTATATCATATATACTTACGTTAGTGATAGAATATTTTATCTACTCGTTTCTTTTTTGAAATTTTGTTAATCATTGATTAATTATTTACAGCTAAATTTTCTATCTCTTTTTTACTATTATATTCACTTTCTTATTTAATTTAGATGGCAGATGAGGATGCTGATATTTTTTGGACTAATATATATTTTAAGTTTAATGAATTTTGATATCTTATCAGGTTTTTTATAGGTAATATTTACTAAGTATTGATTTGAATTGAAATTTATCACATAATAAATTTAACAAAGTTGAAGATACTGTAAAGATAGTAAGTTCAAAATCAAAAATATATATTTTATGATAGCAAATAAAATGATACTAAGAAAAGAATGTATATCTATGGGGGAATAGAGAAAACAAATAGCATGATTAGTAATCTAAAAGATTATATTGTAGCAAGGTGATTTTAATAGAAAAATTTGAAAAACTAGGAAATTTGTATATAATTTTTTGTAACCACCAAAGAAAATTTATTCTATGAGATGAGAATCAAATATATTTTTATTTTCACTTGAAATATGTTAAGGTAGAAAGTAGGAGAATATTCATCTTTAAATATATGTTCAAGATTTAGTTATAAATGTGATTTTTGGTTATTATCAATAGAAATAACTAGGATTGTAAAATGTAATAGAATACACTAAAAAGGGGATGATATATCGTGCATAGTGGAATTATTTTTATTGCTGGAGTGTATGGTGTAAGAAAAAGTATATTATGTAACAAACTTGGTAGCTTTTTGAAAATTCTTGCTTTTTCTTTAGAAAATTTAATTAGCGAAAAAAATGGAGAAGATTATAAAGCAAAAATTATTAATTAATTCAATTGAAAAAAATTAAATGAATCGCTTGAAGTGTTGTTAGCTAGATATTTTTGTATTTTCAATTTTGAGTATTTATCTAGATGTGCATATAAGAAATTGCATTTATTTAAAAGTATTTTACTAGAGACTAATGTTAGTGTGCTTATAGACAATCTTTATTATCGTAATAATAGAGAGTATTCTATGAAAGAAATAAAAAAATATTAGATACAGAAAATCTGTGTGCTAAAAATATTGCATTTGAATTAAATATTCCTTTAATTACGCACACAACGAATTTTGATGAATTAGATTTAGAAATAATAATATCTGTTATATGAAATAGGCGAAGTCTAGAAGACCTCGCCCCTTCCCGAACCGAACGGGCACCTTTCAATGCATACGGCTCTCCATTTCTAAGTGAGTTTTCGTTTTGTTATTTGATTGTATTCTAAAAGGTTTTGACTGACCTTTATAAAACATTCTCTACACAAAC
>CALVKI010000018.1 GCA_944332635.1 uncultured Bacilli bacterium | reverse complement strand
CCCTTGATATAATTTGTCTAAACTCAATCGCGAATTATCTATTCATTTTATAAAATGAATAGATAATATTATATAGTAAATTAAATAAGTTTCAAACTCACTCATTTACTAATTTACATTATACGTGATATAATTTGTTGTAGGTAGGAGTGATAAGAATGGTAAACTTGGTTAAACGTTTTTTGAATGACTTTGATGATATTAATGAATATTATACATTTCTTGTTGAAAAAACTAAGCAAAAAGAATACGTTGGTATTACTAATGAATGGTTGATTGATAATTTTTATCTATTAGTAGAACATAAAACTAATATTGTTCACGATAAAAAAGAAATTTTGAAAAGTTTGAAAAAATATAATCGCATTTTTTATTGTTTAAAAGAAATTGTAGTTCGTAATAATTATAATATTAGCTTTAATTTATTAGTTGCTGAGCTTAAGAATTATCAAAAGCAAAATAAAATTTTCTTTTTTTATAATGAACTTCTCGGAGTAAGAAATATTTTATTATTTTTATATACAAAAAGACTTGCTGATTTATGTCAAGAAGGATATTGCAGTTTGATTAATAAGGAAAGAGTTGCTAAGATTATTCAAAGTAGAGAGGAAAAAGAGATTGAATTATCTAATTTTTTAAGTGAAAATATTTCTATTCAAGATGAAGCCAATTATATTTTTGAAATTAATAATCAATTGAAAGAAGTAGGAGCTAAAAGTAATCGCTTATTTAAAGAGCTAAATGAGATGCTTGAAGAGAAGCGAGTTAGTTTAAAAGAGATAATTAATAATGAATATCAGAAAAATATAGATAATGATATTTTGATTTCTAATATTTTTGGAGATTTGAAAGAATTTTTTGAGTTTACTGAAGAAGATTTGTTTAAAAAAGTTAGTAAAACAGAAAAATTATTATTGGAAGATGAAGTTTATGCCAAAATGACGGTGGAATCTAAGAGACTTTATCGTAATCAATTATTAAAGTTGTCTAAACGGCATCATCAAGATGAATTGACTTATTTAGAAGGATTACTGAATAAGGTTGATGGTGAACAGTATCATATTGGGTTTCAATTATTTCCTAAAAAGAAAAATACTTTTAAAGTAGTTCTTTATGTTTTAACTATTATTCTTGCCAGTGTAGTTATTAGTTATTTTTTATCTAAATATTTTATTTCTTGGCGGTGGTTAGGATTTATATTATTATTAATTCCTATTAGTCAATTGTTTGTTCAAATTTTTAATCAAATACTTATTAGATTTGTACCTACATATCCACTTCCTAAACTTGATTATTCTAAGGGAATACCAAGTACGTCAAAAACTATGGTGGTTATTCCAACTATTATTGGAAGTCGTGAAAAAATTAAGAATATGTTTGATACTTTAGAAACATTTTATTTAATTAATAAGACAGATAATTTATATTTTTCTTTACTTGGGGATGTTACGGCTAGTAATCAACAAGTTCTTAATATAGATTCTGATTTAGCTAATTATGGAATAGAGTGTGCTCAAAAATTAAATAAAAAATATAAGAAGGATTTATTTTTCTTTCTATATCGTAAACGTTTTTGGAATGAACATGAAAATAGTTATTTAGGATATGAGAGAAAGCGTGGAGCTTTGATTCAATTTAATCAAGTTTTATTACATAAAATGAGTAAAAAAGATCAAGATTATTGGTATTTTGCTAATACATTGGGGGATTTTAAAGAAGATATTCGTTATGTTATTACTTTAGATCAAGATAACCGATTAGTATTAAATACTGCACTTAATTTAGTAGGTGCTATGGCTCATCCTATGAATCATCCTATTTTAAATAAAGAGGGAACGAAAGTCATTAAGGGTTATGCATTGATGCAACCTAGAGTTAGCTTAGATATTGAAGCTACTAATAAAAGTTTGTATAGTCAGATTTTTGCTGGTATTGGTGGGTTTGATACATATAGTGCAATTGTACCTAATGTTTATCAAGATTGTTTTGATGAAGGTAGTTTTATTGGTAAAGGTATTTATGATTTGAATGTTTTTGATGAGGTTTTATCTAATGTCTTTCCTGATAATTTAATTTTAAGTCATGATTTGTTGGAAGGTAACTATTTACGCTGTGCTTACGTTTGTGATATAGAAGTTGTTGATGACTTTCCATCTAAATTTTTAACTGATACTACTAGACATCATAGATGGGCGCGTGGTGATGTACAAATTGTTGGGTGGTTGTTTCCTTTTGTTCGTAATAAGAGCGAAAAGAAAGTAAAAAATCCTATCAATTTATTAGGAAAATGGAAAATTTTTGATAATATTGTTCGGATGTTTTTATATCCAACTTTATTAGTAGTGTTATTATGTGCTATATTCTTTGGACATACTCATCCTTTATGGTGGATTGCTATTGTTTTGTTAGAAATAGCACTTCCAATTTTATTCTTTGTACAAAGTAAAGTTTATCAAAGGGAATCAAAAAAAGAAAAAGCAACGGTTTATTATAAACATTTACTTTTTGGTGGGAAGAGTTTGATATTACGTTCTTATATTGTTTTAGCAACATTGCCATTTTATTCTAAATTATATTTAGATGCTTTTTTTAGAACATGTTATCGTTTATTTATTAGTCATGATAATTTACTTAATTGGGTAACGGCAGAAGATGCAGCTAAAAACGAAGATAAGACATTTATTGGATACTTGAGGCATTTTACATTCCATTTATTATTTAGTTTTATCTTGTTAATTGTGGGATTAGTATTTTTTAATGTTTATGTATGTGTGCTTGCTATTGTATTTATAACTGCACCATTTGTTTTGTATTATGTTAGTTTAGATATTAATCCACAAAAAGTAGAATTGAAAGATAAAGAGGTTGAAGATGTTCGTGATGTAGCTTATCGTACATGGTGTTATTTTAAAGATAATTTAAAAGAAGAATATCATTATTTAATTCCTGATAATTATCAAGAAAATAGAGAACCTAAGTTAGATTTACGTGCTTCTCCTACAGGGATTGGTTTTTCTTTGCTTAGTGTTGTTAGTGCTTGTGAGTTAGATTTTATTACTTATGATGAAGCTTTAAATTTAATTTCTAATATTTTGGATACAGTTAATAGGTTAGAAAAGTGGCATGGTCATTTATATAACTGGTATGATATAAAAAGTTTGAAAATTATGCATTCGGGATTTGTTTCTACTATAGATTCTGGTAATTTTGTTGCTAGCATGATTGTAATTCGTGAATTTTTAAAGAAACATGAAGAAAAAGAGTATCGGAAGCTTTGCGATAAACTAATTCGTAATACAAACTTTAAAAAACTATATACAAAAAGAGATGTATTTAGCATTGGGTATGATGAACTAGAAGGAAAATTGTCTATTTATAATTATAATAAGTTTGCAAGTGAGTCTCGCTTAACTAGTTATTTAACTATTTGTTTAGGTGATGCACCAAGTAAACATTGGTTTTGTTTAGATAAATCTCTTACTACTTATAAAGGACATAAAGGACTTATTTCTTGGTCTGGTACATCATTTGAGTATTTTATGCCATTTTTATTTATGAAAAATTACCCAAATACGTTATTAGACGAAAGTTATCATTTTGCTAAATTCTGTCAAAAAGATTATATGGATAGTGTTTCTTCTAAATTACCTTGGGGTATTAGTGAATCTGCTTATAATGAACTTGATAATTCTTTAAATTATAAGTATCATGCATTTTCTACTCCTTATTTGAAAGCAAAGGAAGATAAAGAAAACCGTATAGTTATTGCTCCATATGCTTCTTTGATGGCCATGGCATTATTTCCTAAGGATGTTTATGATAATTTTGATAAATTTAGAAAATTAGAAATGTTAGGTGAGTATGGCTTTTATGAATCCTATGATTACGATAATAAAGGAGTAGTTAAAGCGTTTTTTGCTCATCATCAAGGTATGAGTTTAGTGGGACTTACTAATTATTTAAAACCAGGTGTTATTCAAAATTATTTTCATCAGAATGTTAATATTAAAACTTTTGATATGTTATTAAAAGAAAAAGTACAAGTTCGTACTAGTATTGATATGAAGATGGCTAAATATAAAAAGTATGATTATCGTAAAGAGGTTATTGAGAATGATATTCGTACATTTAATTATATTTCTTATCTACCTGAGGTGAGTGTACTTTCGAATAAGAAATATTGTTTATTGATGAATGATCGAGGAGATGGTTTTTCTAGATATCGTACATTACAATTGAATCGTTATCGTAAAGTTACGGAACAAGATTATGGTGTTTTCTTATATATTAAAGATTTAGATACTAACTATATTTGGTCTAATACTTATGCTCCAATCAATAAAAAACCAGATAAGTATGAAGTTGTATTTGCAGCTGATAAGATTAAGTATTTACGTACAGATGGTAAGATTACTACTAAAACGGAAATAGTTGTTACTAAAAATCATCATGCTGAAATTCGTAAAATTACTTTTAAAAATGAAAGTGATGAGGTTAAACGTTTAGAACTTACAACTTATACTGAGCCTATTCTTTCTGAAAATATGGATGATGTTAGTCATAGGGCATTTAATAGTATGTTTTTATCTAGTAAATATGACAGTGAAAGTAATTCTTTGATTGTTCGTAGAAAAAGTAGAAATGATTCTAATATTAATAGTTATATGTTACATCGATTATTGCTTGAAGATCCGATGGATGAATATAGTTATGAAACAGAAAGAAAAAATTTCTTAGGGAGAAATCAAACTATGGAAAATCCTAGAGGAATACATATTTCGTTAAGTAATATAGTTGGTACTAGTTTAGATCCTGTTTTGAGTATGCGTAATACAATCGAAATATTACCGAATAGTTCAACAACCGTTTATATTATTAATGGATTTGGTCGTAGTATGGAACAAATTTATGATATTATTTCTTCTTATAATGATGAATATTCTATTGAAAAAGCTTTTAAAGTATCTACCCTTATGAATGTTATTAATACCAAAAATATGAATATTACTGGTAAAGATATGAGAACATTTAATATTATGCTTAATTATTTGTACCAAACAACACGACTTTCTGTTACTCAAGAAAGAATGGATTTACTTAGACGTAATGCTTTATGTCAATCAGCACTTTGGAAATTTGGTATTAGTGGAGATAGACCTATAATTGTAGTGGAAATATTTGATATTGCTGATTTAACGTTTGTTTATGAAATATTAAAGGCATTTGAATATTATAAAAATAATTCTATTTTTGTTGATATTGTTATTATTAATAGTGAATCTAGTCAATATGCTAAAATAATAAAGAAAGAAATTAATGATGAGCTTTATCGTATGTATACGTTGAATAGTTTTTATCATATTCCTGGAGCTGTTACTGTAGTTAATGGTGGTGAAATTTCTAGAGAAGAAAAAAATTTGCTTTATATGGTTGCTAGACTTTCTTTTGCAATTAAAGAGCATCATTCTTTACAAAAAGAAGTAGATGAATTACAGAAAAAGAATAAGGTTAGTGATTATGAAAAAATTGAGATGGAGTCTCATATTGAACTTTCTTCTAAGGAGAAACTTACTTTTGATAATGGCTATGGTGGTTTTAAAAATCATGGTAGTGAATATGTTATTTATAATCCTAATACCCCAGCACCATGGAGTAATATTATTGCTAATAAGAATTTTGGGACTATTGTTACAAACAATGGCTGTGGTTATACTTATGCTTATAATTCTGGGGAATTTAAGATTACTTCTTGGACTAATGACATGGTTGCCAACGATAAGTCTGAAGGATTTAAGTTTAATGGTCGATTATTTGATCCTATGAAGTGTACACATGGATTTGGTTATAGTATTTTAGAGAGTGAAAATGATGAAATAAAGAAAGAAATTACAGAATTTGTTGCAAAGGAAGATACTGTTAAATTTTACTTAGTTAAACTTACAAATAAACTAAAAAAAGCAGTAGATGTGGATATTGATTTCTGGATTAATCCAGTTTTTGGTAATTTTGAAGAAAAGACAGCAAGACATATTTTAACTGAATTTATGGGTGATGATAATTATTTAAAGCTTCGTAATGTTTATAGTGTTACTTATGCCGATGTATGTGTCTTTATGTCTACTGATTTAAAGATTGATTCTACTGTTAATGATAAAATCTTAATTAAGGATATTCATACTAAGTTACATTTGGGTCCTGAAGAGTCTAATACTTGTGTCTTTGTTCTTGGAAGTAGTATGGATAGTGAAGCAATTCCTGATATGCTTTCAAGATTCGCTGATGTTAGAAAGGCAAAAACTGAATTAAAATTGGTAAAAGATTATTGGAAGAAGACATTAGGTGTTGTTCATGTGGATAGCCCAGATGAGAGTTTTAATTATATGGTTAATGGTTGGTATTTATATCAAGCACTTGCTTCTCGTATTTTTGCTAGAGCAGGGTTTTATCAAGTAAGTGGTGCTTTTGGTTATCGTGATCAGTTACAAGATTCTATAAATATTGCTTTGGTCCGTCCTGATTTAGCTAGGTATCAAATTTTGATAAATGCTTCCCATCAGTTTGAGCAAGGAGATGTTCTACATTGGTGGCATGAGAAAAATCGCTTTGGATTAAGAAGTCTTTATAAAGATGATTATTTATGGCTTGTTTATGCAACTAGTAGATATATCGAAATTACTAACGATTATTCTGTTTTAGATGAGATGGTTCCATATGTTATTGGACCTGAACTTAGTCATTATGAACATGAAAAAGGAATGGTATTTACTTACTCTGAAAATAAAGAAACTCTATTTGAACATTGTTTGAAATCACTTCGCTTAGCAATGAGTTCTATTGGAAGTCATGGATTGCCGCTTATGGGTGGTGGTGATTGGAATGATGGAATGAATAAAGTAGGTATTAAAGGAAAAGGAGAAAGTGTTTGGTTAGGTTTCTTCTTATATCAAGTAATTAATCAGTTTATTGATTTTACAAAAATTTATAATAAAAAATTTAAATTAAAAGAGTTTAGAGAATTTAATGATAAGTTAAAGGATGCATTAAATAAGAAAGCTTGGGATGGTGATTATTATTTAAGAGCTTACTTTGATAATGGTGACAAATTAGGAAGTTGTGATAATAAGGAATGTAAGATAGATTTAATTTCTCAAAGTTTTTCAATATTAAGTGGAGTTGCTCCTAAGGATAGAGTTCAAAAAGTAATCACTGCAGTCGAAGAAAATTTAGTGGATGATAAAAATAAAATTATTAAACTTCTTACACCACCATTTGATAAATCTTTAAATAATCCCGGTTATATTATGAATTATCCAAAAGGTATTCGTGAAAATGGTGGACAGTACACACATGCTACTTCTTGGTATATTATGGCTCTTATTCAAACAGGCTATTATGATAGAGCATATCGTTATTATCAAATGATTAATCCAATAAATCGTAGTTTGGATTCTGAATGGGTAAACAAGTATGTTGTTGAGCCATATGTTGTTGCAGCTGATATTTATTCTGCCCAACGATATCCAGGTAGAGGTGGATGGACATGGTATACAGGTACTGCCGGTTGGTATTATTATGTAGGAATTCAAGAAATATTGGGACTAAAAAAATTGGGAGATACTTTGGTATTTAATCCTAATATACCAATTGCGTGGGATTCATTTAAACTTGATTATACCTATATGGATACTATTTATCATGTTGAGGTAATTAAGTCTAAGAAAGAAGTAGTAACTTTGGATGGTAAAAAATGTACGGTTGGTATAATACCACTTGTAAATGATCGGTGTGAACATAAAGTTGTAGTGCATTTTATTGCTGGATAAAAAGTGGATAAATTTGTTATCTATTAATTAGTGTTGGTGATAATAAATTTGATAAGTTAATTGATATAAAAGAGTGATTTTGTAAACTGATAAAATAAATGTAGGTACATAAAAAGACACATATTGTTACCTATGATATAATGTAAGTGCAAACAGACATCGAAGGTAATAAATATGTGTCTTTTAAATTATAATAAAAATATAAACACTTAACTTATATAGAAAGAACAATAAGAAGGAAGATAAACCGTGGAAAAGTAATTATTAGGCGTTATTTGTGGGAAGAAGTAGAAGAATACAGTGCAAGAGTAGATTAAGATATTAACTTAGTTAAATATATTGAAAGAGAAATAATTGAGAATAAAAAATTACCAGAAGTAATAGTCTGTCAATTAAAAGATTTAAATATTACTAGTCGAATGATAAGAAATGCAATCAAAGCAGGGAGTATCTTTTAAGAAATAGATAATAATAGATTAATAAGAAGATGGATAATGAAAGGAACATTAATAGATGACATTTCAAAAGATTTTATAAAGAAAATAGAAAATTAGATAAATAATTATCCAAGAGCAATGGTTGACTATAAAAGTTCAAATATGAGATTATCAAATATATAAAAGTTTACATTTAGGTAATAAAATGTGTTAAAGTAAGTTTAGTCTTTTTTATCGTCTTATTAAAGTTTATATGTTATAGTTTTATAATTGTGAGAGTGGTTGAGATTTTTATGAATAAAAAAAGTTTAATTATTATTGTAGTTGTTTTTATTGGATTTGTTTTATTTTTTTTGAGTTATAAAATATATTTTTTACATAAGTATAGTACAAATGAGTTTGAGGATTCCTATCAAAGATTTATTGATATTATAGAAAATAAAAAGGAACATTATGTTCATAAAGTTTCATTATCTAAAGATCAATATTTAACTTATAAAAATATAAAAATAAAAAATATATTTTCAGATTATGTTTTAGAGTATGATTCGTTATATGTACAAACATATTATTTGTATGATGGAGATAAAAAAGTGTCACAGATTTCTTTTTCCATTCTTAATCCTATTTATGAATCTGAAATTGTTGTAGATAATGAGTCTCTTTCTGCAGAAGATATTTTAAAAAATCATGGTTTAGATAATATATTAATATTATTTGATTATTTGTATCAAAATAAAGAAAAAAAACCTACTGTTTTTACTAGTAATAATGAGATTAAGGAAAACTATGTTATTAAGAGTCTTTTATCTAATTATGATGTCTCTTCACATGGTAAGGTTCTTCCTAAAAAGATAATTTATTTAGTTGGTGATTATACAGGTTATCTTCTTGCATATAAATTAGATGACAATCGTTTTTTATATGAGGTGCACATTTTTGTTGGTGATAAAGATTATGTATTATCTTTTGGAAATATGAATATAACAGAAAATGAAATTTTGGATTTAATAGATACACTAGTAATTGAATAAAATCTTAGAGAAATCTAAGATGTTTTTTCATTTTCATTTTATTTTATGTTATAATTTTAATAATTAGAAAGAAGGTATGATATGAAGATTGATGTTAGTACATATGTAAATCAGTTTTTAGATTCTAAATTAGTAGAAAAATACAGTAATCGTAAAGATGAAATTTTTAAAAAATTGGATCAAGCTGACATGAATGGGTGGCTTAATCCTGATGATTCTTTCATTGATCAACTTTTAGAAGTACGTAATGAAGTTTTGAGTCATTCTAAATGTTTAGTTGTCATTGGTATTGGTGGAAGTTTTTTAGGCGCTAAAGCTTTTTATGAAATGTTTACTCCATATTTTAAGAAAAATTCTTTTCCTATTATTTTTGCTGGTACTACTTTATCTAGTACTTATATGAAAGAATTATTGGAGTATTTGGACAATATTGATTTTACTGTTAATGTTATTAGTAAGAGTGGAACTACAAGGGAAACAGAACTTACTTATTCTGTGCTTAAAAAGTTATTAGAAAAGAAATATAGTCCAAAAGAAGTAAAAAAACATATTATTGTAACAACAGATCCTGTAAAGGGAACTTTACGTGATGAAATAAATAGAGAAGGTTATCATTCTTTTGTTATTCCAGATAATATTGGGGGGCGCTATTCTTTACTTACAGCAGCTCATTTATTTCCACTTTCTTTTTGCTTAGATATTAAAGAATTAATATTAGGATATCAGGAAGGTCTTAATTTTAGAAATGATGCTTTTTTATATGCAGTTTGTCGTAGAAGTTTATTTGATTTAGGAAAAGTAGTAGAGAATTTTGTTGCTTATGAGAATAATTGGTATTATTATTTAGAATGGTTGAAACAACTTTTTGGTGAAACTGAAGGAAAAAAAGGTAAAGGTATTTTACCTATTTCTATGATTCATACTAGAGATTTGCATTCCTTAGGACAATTTATTCAAGAAGGAAATAAGATTATTTATGAAACTTTTTTTAAGCTTAAAAATATGCCAGTATGTAATGTTAATGGAAAAGATCTGCATAAAATAAATTTAATTATTGAGGATTCTGTTATTTCGGCTCATGTTTCTGGAGAAGTACCTTGTATTATTATAGAACTTGATGATTTTAGCCCAAGAAGTATGGGAAGATTATCTTCTTTTTATTTTTTAGTTGCTGCATATAGCGGATATTTATTTGATATTGACCCATTTGATCAACCTGGGGTTGAAGTGTATAAAACAGAAGTAAAAAGGCGATTAGCATGATGATAAAAAATAAACGTATTATGTTATCTATTATTCTTGGGTTACTATTTTTAATAGTTATGTTGCTTGTAATTTTAGGTAAAACAAGAGTTTTTGATTATATGATTTATGATACAATTATTTCTTTTCGAAATTCTTTTTTTGATTTTTATTTTATTAACGTTACTAGACTTGCTAATACGCAAACTATTATTTTAGTGGTAATATTATTTATTCTTATTTTTAGAAATCGGTATTCTTTATTTTTAGTTGTTAGTAGTATTGATTGTTTTTTACTTACTACTTTAATTAAGCATTTAGTAGAGCGTAGTCGTCCTATGGGACTTAAATTGATAGAGCAAGGGGGGTATTCTTTCCCTAGTGGTCATACAATGATTTCCGTTTGTGTTTATGGTTATTTATTTTATTTAGTTATTATTAAAATAAAGAATAAAATTTTAAAGTATAGTGTATCACTTTTATTATTTTTGGTTATTTTAAGTATAGGAGTTAGTCGTATTTATGTAGGTGTACATTTTGCTAGCGATGTTTTGGCAGGATATTTATTGGCAACTAGTTATTTACTTCTTTTAATTACTATTGAAGAAAAAATTTATTTGAAAAGAGGGTAGGATATGTATAAATTATTTGTTAGCGATTTTGATGGCACTTTAATTGATTCAGATGAAGCAATTCCTCTTTCTACTATGGTGGAGATCGATCGTATTAGAAAACTTGGTGTGAAGTTTTGTATTGCAACTGGTAGAATTTTAAAGTCTATTTTGGATTATAACGGTGACTTTCCTTTTTTAGATTATGTAATTGCTTGTGATGGAGCTTATGTTTATGATGTTATACGTCATAAAGTATTATTTAAGAAAGCTTTAGGTAGTTCTGTTATAAAAAAAATTAAAAAATTATATTATGATAAAGATATTTATTTTTGTACAGATCACGAATGGAATTTATGTAGTGGAAACATTGTTTATTCTGAGCTCAAAGATAAAAACATTGACTTGGATGAGTTTTATCAGGTAAATAAAAATAATATTTATAAAGTCGAAGTTTATTTTAAAACAAAGAGAGAGTGGGATAGTGCTTACGATGAAATTCATGAATTAGAAATTAATGTTAATGTTGTTAAAATGAAAGATGAAAAAAAAGGTTTTTTGTTAGAAATCATTGCTAGTGATGTAAATAAGGCTAAAGGTTTAGAGAGAGTTTGTAAAGCAATGCATATTTCTTTGCAAGAAGTTGTTTGTGTTGGTGATAGTGAAAATGATTTGCCAATTTTTTTGTCAACTGGTTTTAGTGCTGCAGTCGCTAATGGTTCTAAGAAATTAAAAAAAGTTGCTAATATGCAGACAAGTTCTAATGAGACAAAAGGTGTAGAGAAAGTTATAAAAAAATTATTTTAGATTTTCACAATAATTTCACATATACTCGATACACTTTCAGTAGGAGGATTTTATGAAAAGAAAAAAAAGAGTAAATCATGAAAAGAAAGATTGGGGAATGGTTAAGAAAATAGGGTTAGTAGCTTTATTCTTAATAGTTATTTGCGGTATTTCTTATGGAGTAGTAATTGTTGTTAAGCATATTAATCAAAAAGTATTAGAAGCACATTTGAATGATGAGGATTGGTTGACTGAACATGTTATTATTACTAAAAACAATAGTTTAGGTAAAAATATTTATTCAGTTACTAATCCAGAAGGATATGAGCCATACGATATGATTTATCAAGAAGTGATACAAGATAAATTAGATGTTTTATTAGAAGATGAATATACTTTTGAAAAACCATTAATGATTTATAATCCTTATGGTACAAATACGCTAGGATTAAATATTTATTTTACTACTGATGAAGCAGCAGAAGTTCGTTATACAATTCATGTGAGTGATGAAGATATTAATGATTTTTCTAGAACTTTATCAAATGGAGAAAAAGATAATATAACGACTAATCATCAATATCAATTAATTGGATTTATTGCTGGTGAAAAAAATGATATAACATTGGAGTTATTAGATAAAAATGGTAAAAAAATTGATACTAAGAAATTTACATTAGATCTTAGTGATGTTAATGTTAATGGACAGCAGAAGCTTGAAGTAAAAGATGGAGAAAGTAAAGAAGAACTTACTAATGGTCTTTACTCTATGCTTGGTAATGATTCTGATGGCCAAGATTATTTAGCACTTTATGATAATGATGGTATACTTCGTATGGAAACAGAAATTATTGGCTATCGTGCACATCGTATATTATTTAAAGATGAAAAAATGTATTATTCTATATCACAAACTAGAATTGCTGAAGTTAATCCATTAGGACAGGTAACTGAAATTTATCGTACAGGACATTATCAATTACATCATGATTATGTGTTTGATGATGATGGAAACTTAATAGTTCTTGCTAACAATACAAAGAAAAAAACAGAAGAAGATTGTATTATTAAAATTGATTTAGATACAAAGGCTGTTACAGAAGTAATTGATTTTGAAGATATGTTTAAATCTTATGTTGAAACATGTGAACTTGATGATTCTAATTTTAGAGATGAAGGTGAAGATGGTCTTGATTGGTTACATTTAAATTCTATTGTATGGTTAGAAGGTGGAGATGTAATATTAAGTAGTCGAGAAACAAGTTCTATTTTAAGGGTTAATAATATTGAAAGTAATCCAGAACTTGTATATTTACTTGCTGATAAGAAAATATGGGAAGGTACTGAGTTTGAAAATTATGTATATGATAAAAAAGGAGATTTTAAAATTCAGGCTGGTCAACATAGTTTAAATTATGAGGCAACTAACGAAGATGGTGTTTATTATCTTACATTCTTTGATAATAATTATGGTAAAGCAAATTCACAACCCAATTTTGATTATTCTAAATTAGGTATAGATAACAATAATGCTTTTGACGGAACGGAATCTTATTATTATGTTTATAAAGTAGATGAAAATAAAAAAACATTTGAATTAGTAGATAGTTTTGATGTTACGTATTCTGGTATTGTTTCTAGTGTACAACCCATGAATAATGGTAATGTTATCGTGGATAGTGGTGTTGCAGGGGTATTTGGAGAGTATGATGACAATCATAAGTTGATTAGGCAATTTATTGCAAAATTGAATAAGTATATGGTATATCGAGTATTTAAATATACATTTGGTGATTTTTGGTTTGAATAAAAATTATATTTAAAATAGTATCTCAAGAAAAGGGATATTATTTTATTATAAAAAATATTTTAAATTACTTATAAAGTTAGAAAGAATTATGAAAAGATTTAATAATAAAGTTTCTTTATATGTATTATTTATATGGTATGTACTATTTCTGGAAAAACTATTTTAGGGTAAGTAAAGTTATCTAGATAATGTAAAGCTAATTATAAGTTAACTATAAAATACTAAAAATATAATTATTCTAATCTGTATGTATCCTTTATTATAACTGAGTGTGTAAAAAAGCATTAGAATTGATATCTGAAGTTGTAAGATAAAAGTAGACAGTAAAAATGAACTGATCCCTAAAGTGTTGGAGAGTGTGTAAGGAAATCTGTGTAAATGATATCTTTACATGATAATTGGAACTTATATAGTTCCCTTTTTTACATAAATATGAATTAGCTTTTCTCTTTTTTTTAGAATTGTTTTCTATTTTTTACTTTAATTACTATTTGGTTAGTGATTTGAGGAATATATTTTTAGTTATTAAATAACTTTGATAGGATGTTTGGAATCACTTTTTTCTTTATTAGATTGAGTGTTAGTAAATAAGAATTGTGATTTTGATTTGTTTTTATAAGATTAGTTTATATATAATAATTTTATAAATGTTATATTTTATAATATTTTTATTATATAGTTTAAGTCTTTTATTTATTGTAATTAAGCTCTCAATTTCTTTTTTAAATGGAAATGTTTTACCCTAGCTTTTTTGTTGCAAAAATAAGGAATATGCTTGTCAAAAAGACAAAAATATAGTATATTAAATATATTAGAGAATAGAAATGGTTTGGTATCTTTGAACGTTTGAATTTATGATTCTATTATGATTATTTTATAAATTTATATATTTTGGTAAAGATAAGTATATAGGAGGAATATGGATGATAGGAAAGATAAGAAACATTATTGTCAATAATAAAAAACAAGTTATTGTTTCTAGTTTTTTTGTTGCAGTTTTGTTTATCTTTTTTATTGGAAGTGCTTTCGCAGCTTTAACTCCCACAAAAAGTGTAATTATTAATTCTGAAAATGCAAGTTATCAAAATAATGAAGCTGGTTCTTGGCAAGTAGAGAAGAGTGCTAAGTGGATTAGTAAAGGAAAGGCTAGAGTTAGTTTTGATGTTGATACTACGTTAATGACTAAAGAAAATATAAATTCTGATATTATTATGGTGTTAGATATTTCTGCTTCTATGTCTGGAAACAAATTAGATAGAGTTAAGCAAGATTCTATTGAATTAGTAGATAGTGTGCTTGCTGATAAAAATAATAATATTGCTTTAATTACTTTTGAGACAGAGTCTACTATTGTTTCTCAACTAACTAATGATAAAGATATGTTAATTAATAAAATATTAGATTTGCGTGATACTGGAGGAACTAGTTATTATCAAGCATTGGTAAATGTTGATAATATTTTAAAAAATTATGTTAAGCAAGATAATAGGGAAGTGATTGTATTATTTTTAACTGATGGTTATCCTAATATAGATACACCTAATCAAGTAGGACAGTTTCAATATTTAAAGAAAGCTTATCCTTATATCACAGTTAATGGTATTCAATATGAAATGGGTAATGATATTTTAACGCCGATTAAAGAAGTTAGTGATGATCAGTTTTTTGCTGATAGAGAAACGTTGAATAATGTGTTGTTTGATGCTAGTACTATTTCTATTCCTTATGAGAATTTTCAAATTGTAGATTATATAGATAATCGTTATTTTACTTTGAATAGTGAAGATGATATTACAGTTAGTCGTGGAAAAGTGAAATTAGAACAGGAAAATGGAAAACAAAAGATTATTTGGACAATTGATGACTTTAATTCTGGAAGAAATGCTAAGCTTACCATGGATATTGATTTAAAGGAAGAATATGTTGGAGAAGGAGGAGTTTATCCAACCAATGAGAAAGAAGAGATTATTAGTAAAATAGTAGATAAGGAAGAAAGTGTTTCTAGTACCCAAACGCCAGTGTTAGCGGAAAATTATCAGGTAATCTATGAAGGGAATGCACCTGATGGGGCAAGTGTCAGCAATGTTCCAGCTGAAGTTATGTATTCTGTTTTTTCTACAGCGGCTATATCTACAGAAGAGCCAATTTGTGAAGGATATGAATTTAAAGGTTGGGAGATAGTTACTAAAAATGTAATACGAACAGGCGATGATTATTTTATTATGCCA
>CALVKI010000017.1 GCA_944332635.1 uncultured Bacilli bacterium | reverse complement strand
AAGTAAGAGTGACAAGGGCAATTGGCAGACTAAAAAGCTACCAAATGGTAGCTGCCAGTGTCAAGCCTTATAGGCTTCAGAGAAAAACCACCCTTTTTAAGGGTGGATTTTTACTTTTATGTTTCTTCTTTGTGTTATAATAATAGTGGAGGGATGATTATGTATACAAAGGAAGTTGAAAATATGTGTCCTGTTGCTAAAGGGATTAATCATGGTCCAGCTCCAATTCCTGAAGAAGGAAAGTGGGTACAAGCAAAAGAAATTAAAGATATTTCTGGTTTTACTCATGGTATTGGATGGTGTGCTCCACAACAAGGTGCTTGTAAATTAACTTTAAATATTAAAGAAGGAATTATTCAGGAAGCTTTGGTTGAGACAATTGGATGTAGCGGTATGACACATTCTGCTGCTATGGCGGGAGAGATTTTAGTTGGTAAAACAATTTTAGAAGCATTAAATACTGATTTGGTTTGTGATGCTATTAATACTGCTATGCGTGAATTATTTTTACAAATAGTATATGGAAGAAGTCAATCTGCATTTTCTGAAGGTGGATTAGCAATTGGTGCTGGTCTTGAAGATTTAGGGAAGGGGCATCGTTCACAAGTTGGTACTATTTATTCTACTCGTGAAAAGGGACCTCGATATTTGGAATTAGCAGAAGGTTATATTGTTGAAATTGGTTTGGATAAAAATAATGAAATCATTGGTTATAAATATGTTAATTTAGGAAAGATGATGGATAATATTAAAGCTAAAATGGATCCTATGGAAGCTATAGAAAAAGCAAGTGGAACGTATGGTCGTTTTGATGAAGCTGTTAAAGTTATTGATCCAAGGGAGGCGTAATTATGGCATTATTTGAAAGTTATGAAAGAAGAATTGATCAAATTCAACCAGTTATGGATAAATATGATATTAAAAGTTTTGAAGAAGCTAGAAAATTATGTCAAGAAAGGGGATTTGATCCTTATGAGATAGTAAAATCTATTCAACCAATTTGTTTTGAAAATGCTGCATGGGCTTATACTCTAGGTGCTGCTATTGCATTAAGAAAGGGTGATAAAAAAGCAGCAGATGCTGCTAAGTCAATTGGAGAAGGATTACAAGCATTTTGTATTCCTGGTTCTGTTGCAGATGTTCGTAAGGTTGGTTTAGGACATGGAAATTTAGCTAGTATGCTTTTATCTGAAGAAACTAAATGTTTTGCATTTTTAGCTGGTCATGAATCTTTTGCTGCTGCGGAAGGAGCAATAGGTATAGCAAAATCTGCTAATAAGGTTCGTAAGACTCCTTTAAAAGTAATTTTAAATGGATTGGGTAAAGATGCTGCTCAAGTTATTTCTAGAATTAACGGTTTTACTTATGTAGAAACTAGTTTTGATTTCTTTAAGAATGAAGTTTCTATTGTAGAAGAGATAGCTTATTCTGATGGTGAACGTAGTAAGGTTCGCTGCTATGGAGCAAATGATGTTCGTGAAGGTGTTGCTATTATGCATTTGGAAGATGTAGATGTTTCCATTACTGGAAATTCTACTAATCCAACTCGTTTCCAACATCCAGTTGCCGGAACTTATAAAAAAGAATGTTGGGAAAAAGGAAAGAAGTATTTTTCAGTTGCTTCTGGAGGTGGTACTGGAAGAACATTACATCCCGATAATATGGCTGCTGGGCCCGCATCTTATGGTATGACAGATACTATGGGTAGGATGCATTCTGATGCACAGTTTGCTGGATCTTCTTCTGTTCCTGCTCATGTTGAGATGATGGGACTTATTGGAATGGGCAATAATCCAATGGTTGGTGCTAGTGTTGCTGTTGCTGTTGCTGTTGAGGAAAGTTATAAATAAAAATATTATTTGAAACCTCATTTTTGAAAGTAGAAATGAGGTTTTTATATAATAATAATTATTTAGTTATTAAAATTGCATAAACATATGAAATAAATATATAACTTTAGTAATATAAAATAAATATATAACTTTAGTAATATAAAATAAATTATATTAATAGAAATTGTTTTGTTATAACAGAGTAGTGTTATGTAATAATATTACTTTAACTATAATATATAAGAAATAGAAAATATTAAAATAATAGAATTTTTAGGTTTTGTTAGTACGGAGATCTGATAAATTATTTACTAAAAAACTACCAAACGGTAGTTGTTAGTGTTAGTCAAGTATACTTAAGAAATTGTTATTCTTTTTATGTAAGTTATTTATATAGTTATATATAATATTTTATAAAATAAAAATATTAATTATTTAAATTATACGTATTTTTAGTATAACTTTAAATAAATTTTTTAGTTTCTATTTATTTTACCAAAATTTTTATATAAACTATAAGAAAAATTATTTAATATTATATCAAATTCTCCAATATATTCTGTAATGATGGCATTATATCCTAATTTCATTTCATTTAAGCCACTAAATTTATTTTCCTTTTCAAATTCTCCAACAATAGCATTTATATTTAAATATTTTAAATGTTGTTTGTTATAGTCATCTACCATTTTCCATTTTAGTAGATAATTAGGATTTAAATTTGAATAATTTGTATCAAATCCATCAATATATATAAATGCTGAGTTATCATATTTTATAACAATTGCTCCAGCTACAATGATACCATCTGGATGTTTTTTTAATAATTCTGTTGCTTGTACCATACTGTTTTTATATGTATTTAATAATTTATCTGATTCCATTTTTTTATTTAGTAAGGCATTTTTCATTGTTGCTGTAATATCTGTTTGTTGTATTTTTTCAGCTATTTGATCGTTTTTTTCCATTTCTTTTTCATATGATCTTCTGCTATTAATCACATAGATTTCAGTATTAATTTTTCCATAATATACATCTATATTTTCTCCAAAGTTGCTTATTAATTCTCTATAGAATTCTATTGGTTTTGGAGTTTTTCTTTTTATAAAGTTATATAATGTATTAATATTTTTACTAGGGTCTTTATAACATTCAATTCCACAATTTGCTGCTTTTCTGATTTTATGTCTTGTTCTTTTATCAAAACTGTTAAATAAACTTTTAATATCTTTATTTAGTAGAATTAATGCTTCCCATCTTGGTTTTTCACTTTCAAAAAATAGGGTTTTTCCTTGATGAATAAATCCAGCATTTTGTAGATTTGCTTGTATTAAATTAACTTGATTATTAAAATTTATTATATTTCCTTCATGATTTCTAATTGCACATGGGATATAGGGGTCCATTTTTAATAACATAAAGCCTTGTTTCCCTAATATTTTTTTTAATTTTTCAGCTAGTTCTTTTAGTTGATTAGGATTGTCATAGTTAAAAAGTATCCCTCTAGGTGCATAAGCAATTTTATGTCCCATAAATACTTCACGATAGATAATTAGTGATGCCCCTATTAATGTATTGGAGTCATCTGTTATGCCTAAAAAATGTATGTTAAAGCCAAATTTTCTCATAGTATTACCATAGACAGATGTTTGATAATAATTGCGATATCTGTGTTTACTTGCATATCTATCAAATTGTTCTGGGCTAATAGTTACAATTTTCATAGATGAATCTCCTATCTTACATTTATTATATCATAATTTTATTATTATTTTCAATATGTTCTATTAAATTTAGAATTTAGTGTAGCAAATGTTTTTATAGATGAAAATTATTTTATTATGGTTGATGGATTTATGAATAAAAAAAAATTATAGTATAATGATTTGTTATTTAATAGTTGAATTAAAATATGTCAGATGTTTAATATAAAAAATGAAAATTATGGGTGAAAATTAAAAAAATAGAAATAGTATTTGATGTGTGTTTTAATATTGAAAAAATTGTATAGATGGATATAAAATAGAATTCGTTTATAAAAATTTAGTAAGTAAAATTCTTATATAGGCATATTGATTGACAAAACTTATTTTAATTATAAATTATTTAAAGGTGGTTTATCTTTAACAGTGACTATCCCATCTTTTTTTATTTTTAACTAGTATTTCTTTTCTTTAATTTAAGTAGTCAAATTTTTTTATTTATAGTATACTTATACTGGTGATATTATGTTTCAAAAAAATAAAATCTTAATATTAGGTTTTGCTAGAAGTGGTTATGAAGCGGCCAAAATTTTAATTGAGCGAGGAAATGAAGTTATTTTAAATGATAGTAAGGAAGAAAATTTGCAAGATCAAGATAAGATTACACAATTACGTAAATTAGGAGTAAAATTTGTTTTTGGTAATCATCCTGATGATTTGTTAGATTCTTCTTTTGATTATTTGATTAAAAATCCTGGTGTTCCTATACATCATAAATATGTTTTGAAGGCAAAAGAGTTGGGGATTGAGGTGATTAATGAGGTTGAAATGGCTTATCGATTGTTTCCAGAAAATGTTACATTAGTTGGTATTACGGGAACTAATGGTAAAACTACTACTACATCTTTGACTTATGCTATTTTTAAGGCTGCATTTGGTGAAAAAGTATTTTTGGCTGGAAATATTGGTTATCCTCTTTCTAGTATTTTAAATCAGTTAAACCCAGGTGATATTGTTGTAATGGAAGTTTCTTGTCAACAACTACAAAATTTGTCTACATTTCATCCGAATATTGCTGTGATGACTAATTTAAGTCCTGCTCATCTTGACTTTTTCGGTAGTTATGAAATTTATAAGAAAGTTAAGGCTAAATTATTTAAAAATCAGACAGAAAAAGATATAGCAATATTAAATGTTGAAAATTTAGATGTTTTAGATGAAACTAAAAGAATTTTATCTACTAAGAAGTTTTTTTCTAGTGAGAATTCTATTAATGGTTGTTATTTAGATGGGAATGATATTTACTATTATGGTAAAAAAATAGTGAATCGAAGTGATATTAGAATAGCAGGTATACATAATGTTGAAAATGTAATGGCTGCAATTATGGTTGCTAAAGAATTAAATATATCAGATAAAATTATTGTTGATGTAATACGTAATTTTAATGGTGTTGAACATCGCTTGGAATATGTTGCGACTGTAAATGGTCGTAAGTTTTATAATGATACTGAAGCAACTAATATTAAGTGTACCCAGATTGCATTATCTTCTTTTGATGAGCCAACTATTTTAATTTTAGGTGGTATGGATCGAGGTCAAGATTTTTTTGAACTTTCATCTTATTTAGAACATGTAAAATGTATTGTTGCAATAGGACAATGCAGACAAAGAGTAATACAATTTGCTAACATTATGGAAATACCTGTGTATAGTTATGAGTTTTTAAAAGACGGATTTAAAAAGGCTTATCAGGAATCTGATTTCGGTGATGTTATTTTGTTAAGTCCCGCTTCTGCTTCTTGGGATCAATATAAAGAATGTGAAATACGGGGAGAAGAATTTAAAAATTATGTTTATGAATTAAAATAGTTTATTGACAAATTTATTGATTTATATTATTCTATTTTTAGTTATTTAAAACTAATAGAAAGACCTTGATATGATTAGCTCTTATATCAGTGATTTGAGGATAGTGAGAACTCAATTATAATCTAGTTATATTCCTATCTTTTTAGGTGAAGTTTTTACTTCCGGATTTAACCGTTAGATAATTGAGTAGTAAAGGATGGTACCGTGCTGTTTGCACTCCTTGGGTATTATTCTTTTTTTGTTAGGAGGAATGTTATGAAATTGCGAGGAAATTATTTTTTAACCCAAAAAGAAGATGTAAGGGGAGAAGAATCTGTTAGTGCTAATTTATTAGTGCGCTCTGGTATGATTAAAAAAGTTGGAAGTGGTATTTATGTTTTCTTACCTTTTGGACTTCGGGTGCTTAAAAATATAGAAAATGTAGTTAGGGATGAAATGAATGCTATTTGTTCTAATGAATTAGTTATGCCAAGTATTCTTCCAGAAGATGTTTATTCTAAAAGTGGGAGAGTGAAAACTTTTGGTGATGATATGTTTCATTTGTTTGATCGTTATGGTAGACGATATGTATTGGGTCCTACTCATGAAGAAATGTTTGTTGAAGTTGCTAAAGATGTTATTCAATCTCATAAAGATATGCCACTTAGTTTATATCAAATTGCAAATAAGTATAGGGATGAACCAAGAAGTCGTTATGGATTAATCCGTACTCGTGAATTTATAATGAAAGATGCTTATACATTTGATAAAGATGAGGAAGGATTAGCTATTTCTTATCAAAAAATGTTTGATGCATATCATAGAATTTTTCATAGACTTGGTATTCAATATGAAGTTGTTCGTGCTGATACTGGAGCTATGGGTGGTAGTTTGTCAGAAGAATTCCAGGCTATTTGTGATATAGGAGAAGATGGTTTAGCTATTTGTAACAATTGTCATTATGCCACTAATATTGAGATTTGTGAATGTGTAAATCAAAATGTTAAAAATATAGATAAAAAATTAAAAAAGCAATTATTATATACTCCTAATGTTGGTACTATTCAAGATTTATATGAACAGTATAAGATTGAACCTAAGAATACTGTAAAGACTTTATTATATAAAGTTGATGATAAATTATATGCATTTTTAATTCGTGGTGATCGTGAGTTAAATGAAACAAAAATTTCTAAATTATTGCATGCTAATGAAGTTATTATGGCTACTGCTTTAGAAGATGAACAAGTTACTAATGCTCAAGTTGGATTTGCTGGTCCTATTGGATTGGATATTCCAATTATCATTGATAATGAAGTATTATCTATGAAAAATTTTTTAGTTGGAGCTAATAGGACAAATTATCATTATATTAATGTTAATTTGGATGATTTTAGTTATGTTCAAGCTGCTGATATACGTTTAATTAGTGAGGGGGATTTTTGTCCTAGATGTGGTCATAGGCTAATTTTTAAAAAAGGTATTGAGATTGGTAATACATTTAAGCTTGGAACTAAATATTCTGAATCATTAGGTCTATATTACACTGATCAAGATAATAAACTTAAGCCTGTTGTTATGGGTTGTTATGGAATTGGTATTGCTAGGATTTTAGCAGCCTATGTGGAACAACATCATGATAATAACGGAATTATATTTTCTAAAGATCTTGCACCATATGAAGTGGCTATTGTTATTGTTAATGTTAAAGATGAAACTCAGGTTTCTTTGGCAGAAAAAATTTATAATGAATTGGAAAATAGTGGGAAAAAGATTCTTTTGGACAATCGTGAATTACGTGCGGGTGTTAAGTTTAAAGATATGGATTTGATTGGTATTCCTAAGAGAATTACTGTTGGTAGAAAAGCAAGTGATGGTATTGTTGAATATAAAGATAGAACTTCTACTGATGTTTTAGAAGTTAAAATAAATGAGATTTTCAATATGCTTTAGTCTCTTGCTTTTTTTTTTCTTTTATGTTATAATATGTCAAACTATTGGGGGGGATTGTTGTGAGTGAAAAAAAGTTTTATGGTGAACTTCCAGTAACAATTGCTGGAACTTCTGAAGTTATTCCTAATGTATATGAGTTGGAGAAAATAGGGGCTGGACATGATGGATATATTTTTAGATTTAATAATCAAGTTTTAAAAATTTTAAAATATGATATTAATTTAAGAAAGCAAAGGGGTCTAATGACATTTGATAAAGCTAGCTATTTTAAGAACAATTTAAAATTACAACGTATTACACAGCCTACAGATATATTGCTAAATAGTGATGGCATTTATATAGGATATGTAATGGATTATATTGATAATTTAGCTTCTGAGAAAAAGAGAGGTACTCCTAAATTTCGTGAACCTGGAGATTATAATTGTGGAGATTTGATTAGTTCATGGGAAATTTTAGCAGAGGATTTTGAACAGCTATCTGATTATGGTATTCGTGTTAAGGATATTAATCGAGGAAGTTATTTATATGGATATGATTTTATACATTTGTGTGATACTGATAAATATGAACTTAATAGTACTTTGCGTGATTTAAATTATTCAACATTAAATTTTACTATAGCTAAATTTTTAACTTATGAAATGAAGAAAACAGAAGTTTATACTTCTGATAAACAACGTATTTTAGATGAATGGGTAAAAAGATGTTCTAATTCTAGAACATTTCATCAAGAAGTATTATCTGATATAGGAAGTGATTATAATTCTTCTATTTCTAAATATGCTGATTATAAAGCTAAAATTTTACTTCGTTAGTTGCATTGGCAAGTAAAGTATGTTATTATATTAGTGTTGTTAACGGAGGTGTGCTATGGAAACAGCGCTCTTAATTATATCAATTTTATTAGTTGTAATAGTATTACTACAAAGTAGTAAGGCTGAAGGTGCAGCACAAATTATTTCTGGAAGTACTTCTGAGTTGTTTACGCACCGTAAAGAAAGAGGTTCTGAACTTTTTATTACTAGGCTTACATGGGTTTTAGGATTAGCGTTTTTTATTATTTGTTTAGTATCTATGTTTATATAATGTATAAAGCTCTTTACAGAGCTTTTTTTCATATATAAATATTTCTAGTTATATAGGCAAAAATAAGGTATAATAATGATAGAAGGTGATGCTAATGAGAGATAATATAATTGACGTATTAAAAAATAGTGATAAAGCACTTACTATTTATGACTTACAAGAAAAATTAAATTTACAAGAAGTTAATGAAATAAAAGAATTAAGCGATGAACTTCGAAAATTAGAGGATGAAGTGGTAATTTATTGTTCTAATAAGGGAAGATATATGATGCTTGAAGACAGTCATTTAAGAAAAGGTACTTTAAGAGCAAATAAAAAAGGTTTCGGATTTGTGGAAATTGAAAATATGGAAGATGACGTATATATTGCTCCTGAAAATATGAATGGTGCTATTCATGATGATATTGTTTTGGTTGAGATTACTAGCAAAATGAATTTAGATAGACTAGAAGGCAGAATTTTAAAAGTAATAAAACGTCAAGTTGAAAGATATATTGGTGAGATTAATTTTGATGAAAAAGGTAAAGGACATATTACTTTAGATGATTCTAAAATTAAATTAAATATAGAAGTGTCTAGAGAAAATTCTTTAAATGCAGTTGATGGCCATAAAGTAGTAGTTGAACTTATAAAAAAACTTAATAATAATTTAAAATATTCTGGTAAAGTAGTAGAAATTATTGGCCATAAGAATGACCCTGGTGTTGATATTTTATCTATTGTTTATAAGTATAAAATAAATACTGAGTTTCCTGTTGAAGTAAAAGAAGAAGTTAAGAACATTCCTATGGAAGTTAGAGATATTGATATGATAGGACGTAAAGACTTACGTAATATGGAAATTTTTACTATTGATGGAGATGATACAAAGGATATTGATGATGCTATTTCGATTGAGTGGATGAGTAATGGTCATTATAAATTAGGAGTTCATATTGCTGATGTTAGTTATTATGTAAAAGAGGGAAGTCCTCTTGATAATGAAGCGATGGAACGTGGAACTAGTGTTTATTTAGTTGACCGTGTTATTCCAATGCTTCCACATGAACTTTCTAATGGTATTTGTTCATTGAATCCTAATGTTGATCGTTTAGCCATTTCTTGTATCATGGAGTTTGATCATGAAGGTAGACAACTTGATTATGAAATATTCCCAAGTGTAATTCGTTCTAGAATTCAAATGACTTATAAGAAAGTTAATAGTATTTTAGAGAAAAATGAAATTCCCGAAGGCTATGAGCTTTATGAACGCTCTTTACGACTAATGGCAGAACTAGCTGATATTTTGAGAAAAATGAAAATAAGACGTGGATATATTGATTTTGAAGTTGATGAAGCTAAAATATTGGTAGATGAGAATTGTAAACCTACAGAAGTTGTTCTTAGAGATAGAGGAACTGGTGAAAAATTAATTGAAGACTTTATGATTGCTGCTAATGAATGTGTTGCAACTCATATTTATTTTATGTCACTTCCTTTTATTTATCGTGTTCATGAAGTTCCAAAAGAAGAAAAATTAAGAAGCTATTTAAGTTTTGTTGGTAGTCTCGGCTATCAAGTATCTGGTGATTTAAAGGATACTAGTCCTAAAATGGTTCAAAAGATTATTAAATGTTTGGAAGATAAACCAGAATTTAAGATATTATCTAGTTTATTGCTTCGTAGTATGCAAAAGGCTGTTTATCGTCCTGAGAATTTGGGGCATTATGGACTTGCTAGTCAATGTTATACACATTTTACTTCACCAATTCGAAGATATCCGGATACAACAGTTCATCGTTTACTTAGAACATATTTATTTAATAAGGAATTAGATATGGGTACTATTCGTAAATGGGAACAGAAATTGGTTTATATTTCTGAGCATTCTTCTGATAGAGAAAGAGCTAGTGTTGATTGTGAGAGAGAAGTAGAAGATATGAAGATGGCAGAATATATGGAAAATCATATTGGAGAAGAATTTGAAGGTATGATTTCATCAGTAACTAGTTTTGGTATGTTTATTGAACTTGATAATTTAATAGAAGGTTTGGTACCACTTCGTGATATGAAAGATTTCTTTCACTATGATGAGGAGCATATGACTTTAACTGGTGAAAGAAGTCATATAAAATATACGATAGGAGAGAGAGTTTTAATTAAAGTTGTTCGTGCTTCTAAGGAAGAAAAAACAATTGATTTTGAGATAGTAAGGAAGTTGTAGTATGATGGTAGGAAAAGTTAGAAAATTAAAACTTAAAGTGAAAGCAATTGTTTTTTATAGTATTTTATTTTCTATTTTTATTGTTTTAATATGTTTTTTTAACTTTTCTTTTTTTAATTCAAATAATCAGTCTAATGATAATCATAGAGTGGTTGAGAAAAAAAGTAAGTCTCCTAAAAAATATAGTGTTGATTTATTTATGGTCGGTGATGCTTTAATTCATAGTGCTATTTATGAGGATGCCCAAACTTCAGACGGTAGTTATGATTTTAAGCCCATGTTAAGATATATTAAGCCGATATCTTCTCAATATGATCTGGTATATTATAATCAGGAAACTATTTTAGGTGGAGAAGATTTAGGGTATTCTAACTATCCTTTATTCAACTCACCTGATGAAGTAGGAGATGCTTTTGTTGACGCAGGATTTAATTTAGTTTCTTTAGCTACAAATCATACTATGGATAAAGGAGAGAGAGGAGTTCTTCATTCGGTAAATTATTGGTCTAAGCAGAAAAATGTTGTATGGGATGGTCAACGTCAATCTGTTGAGGAGAGAGAAAAAATAAGAACTTATGAATGTAATGGTATAAAATATGCTTTTTTTTCTTATACTACTTGGACGAACGGATTAGAAACACCTGAAGGTAAGGAATATTTAAATAATGTTTATTCACCGGAAAAAGCAAAAAAGGATATTGAAAACGTTAAAGATAAGGTTGATATTGTTATTGTTGCAATGCATTGGGGAACAGAATATTCTATGGAAGTTAGTAGTGAACAACAGCAAATAGCTAATTATTTATCATCTTTAGGAGTACAATTAATTATTGGTACTCATCCTCATGTTGTAGAGCCTATTGAATATATTAATAATGGAAAAACGTTGGTTATTTATTCTTTAGGTAATTTTATATCTGATCAGGTAGGAATTGAAAGGTTGACAGGATTAATAATGGAAGTTACAATAAATAAAATAGAAACTGAGAAAGAAAGTATTGTTACTGTGGATAGTCCTAGAGCTGAACTTATTTATACAGATTCTAACTATGGGAAAAAACGTGATTTTAAAGTATATCCATATTCAAAACTTGATGAATCTATTCTTTTGAACTATCAAAATTATTATGATAAATATAAAGCGGTGGTAAGTTCTAAATATTCAGAACTTATATGGGGACTTAGTAGGAGTTGATTAAATGGAGATTTTAAATAGAAAAGTATATCATGATTATTTTATAGATGATGTATATGAGGCAGGTATTGTTTTAACGGGTACAGAAATTAAGTCTATCCGTCAAGGCAATTGTAATATTAAAGATTGCTATGGTATTATTCGAAATCATGAAGTTTATTTGTTAAATATGTTTGTGGCACCATATAAGGAAGGTAATTTGTTTAATCACGAAGAAGTTCGTAATCGTAAATTATTACTTCATAAAAAAGAAATTAAGAAGTTGGAAGAGGCAGTGCACATTAAAGGGTTAACACTTGTTCCAATTAAATTATATTTTAAGAATAATATTTTGAAAGTATCTTTAGGGGTTTGTCGTGGTAAAAAAAGTTACGATAAGAGGGAATCTATAAAAGAAAGAGATATTAAAAGAGAAGCTTTAAGAAATATTAAAAATTATAGTTAAAAAAAAGAAAAGTGTTATTACTTTTCTTTTTTTGTTGTAGTTTTAGTTGTTTTTTTCTTTTTAACATTCTTTTGTTTTTTTTGCTTTTGAGCTTTTAAAAATTCTACGTGTTTTTTTTCTGCTAATAATGTAAGATAGAATATTCCTGCACTTAATACTATAGCGATACAATCAAAACTATTGAACATGTCTTGTGCTAGTTGAGTATATATTAATGAAATTAGTCCAATTGCTGCTAGAAAAATACTTATGATTTTAGCATTTTTGTATTTTCCTTTAATACTCATTATTCCACAAATAACTGATATTAGTGTAATAGTATAAGATAATATAATTATAATTATTTCTTTTTGCTCGTGACCTGGTAATACGCCCATTATTGTTTCTGTTAAACTTAATGTTCCTAATAAAGCATATATTAAACCATAAATAATCATAACAGTTCCTAAAAATGTTAATGCTTCGTGATTTTCTCTTTTCATAAACTTCACCTCTTTATTATTTTAATTTTATCATAATTTATTTTCTTTTTGAACTATACTTTTATATTTTGTTTTTTACAAGGACAATTAAAACTTTACCTGTTCTTCGGAATATGTTTACTAATCGTTCACCAGATGCAGCAGATTCAATTAGTGTTTTCTCTGAATGTTCCACTGCAAATTCTAGACTTCCACTATAAGCAATTGCTATATTTCCAACTGTTTTTATAATATCATTTTCTAATTTTATTTCAATTAATTCTTCTTGTGGATATAGGGATTCTAAACAGAAAATACTTTTGCCTTCTATTTTTAGGTTAAATAATAATTCATTTCTTACTACTGCAGAGGAAATATTTTTTCGTTTTTATCTTTTGTTTTAAACTAGATTCATATGTTAAAAATAATCCATTATCCAATATAATCGAATTATTTTATTCTTCTAAGTTAAGTAATAAAATATGTTTTTAGGTTGGTTATAATACTATTTATCCTGTTCCTATATATTTTGGTTTTATAGCTGACTTACTGGTAACTTTTCTCCTTACTATTTTAGAAAAAAGTCGCCTTTAATTCTTGTTGTTATATTTATATTTTTTATCATCTATTGTATAGCTCCTATTGTATGGTTATAGAAGATTTTGATGGGTTACATATTATTTGCTTTTTTCTTCTTATATTCATTAAATTACTAAAGTAGCATATTTGTGCAGTTTGTGGAGTTATACTTAAATCTTTTATGTACTTAATCACTTTAAATGGTTCACAATCATTTAATGTTCGTATGTATACGTTATTTATAAAATTAGATATTTTATAAATATTTTATATCATTTATTAAAAAAATATATTTTGAATATTAGTACTTGTCAAGTGCACAGTGAATAATTAGTTTTTTCAATATTTGTGCTTGTATTATATGGTAATAAATATCCAAGTTCTTTATATGTTCATTGTTATATATATGAAAGTATTTTTTTAGTTAGTTTTTGCAACTTTTATTGTTTTATATAATGTAACATATACATATCTAAAATAACTGGTTCTTTAATTTGTATTCACTATGGAATCTTTTTCTGGATTTAAGTTTTTATAATTTTTTTAATTAAAGTTATCGAATATTTGTCAATGATTTCAAAAAAAATATAGAAAAGACTTAGTTTTAACTTAGCTGTCTTTTATATGTTCAATTATTTATTTTTCATCTTAATGTGTCTTAAAATTTAAAGTTTGCATTGTGATATTGTTATGATTTTTTATTATTGTTTATTTTGATATCTTAAATCTTTTAGCAAATTAAATATTTATTGATTGTTTTTTGTAGGTTCTTTTTTTATGATTTCTTTATTTAATTTCTATTTTTTTTTGTTTGAGTTTTTAGAAATTTCTATTGCATCTTCAGAACACATTAATTTTTTATACTTTTTTATAATATTTTTATTTTTTTCATTAAAGCTTCTTCTTTTTTTAATAACAAAAACTATGCTGTTTTCTAGTTAATATTTATTACTTTTGACTAAAAAGTTCCAGATTTTTAACACTCTAGCGTTATTATGGAAATTGTCTATAACTTTTTTAAAGATTTAACATACGCAAATTTACTATCTTGATACATATTTAATTCGGAATATATTCTCTTAGCTGTTTCAGAAACATTTATAATTCTTTCAATACGATTAGTAGTATTTACTAGTGGGATTGTATTTCTTTTTTTAGTACAAAAAGATATATAAAAATTATTAGGTTGCTTTTCTGTTCCAGTTAAAGTTGATGCCTCCTCAAACAGCTTCCATGAATTAAAATTTCTAGTAAAAATATTTATAATTTCTTTTTCTGGTTTTTCATATAAATCATTTAAAGTTATAAGTTTTTGTGCTATAGCTAATTTTATAATTTCCGAAATATATTTCATAATATATTTGTCTTTATTTCCTTGTAATTCTTTTGCGTAAATAGAAACCATAGATACAAATTTGTCAGCTATTTCCAGATTTTTAAAACCAATCTCTTGATTGCCGTATTCATTTTTTAAGATAACTAAATTGTTATATACTTTTTTTATTTGGTCTAGTGAGTGAGTATGAAGCCAAATATAACAAGTGTGAAGTACACCGTCTAATCTATCAGTACATAGTTGTGGAGATTTATTTTCTAATATAGGAAATTTTTCTAATTTAGCTAGATTATCTAAAGTAACATTATCTTCATTCAAATAAAACATTAATTTCTTATCTTGCATTATAATATCTGTGATTTTTTTTTCAGATGACTCTTGATTCATATAATCGTCCAAAACGTAATCTATGCAATGTGCAAAGCAAGGTGTTCCAACATCATGTAAAAGAGCAGCAATTGTTTGTATCTTATCATGAGTGAAATGCCATGTCATATGTGCAACAACTAGGCTATGATCAAACCTAGTATATAAGAATAATGGGCTATATAATTTAGTATAATCACATCCACAAAATTGTGTAACATTTTTAATTCTATTTAATGTTTTTGTATTTAAATATTTATCTATGAAATTAGGATAATCATCATCGATAAATAGATTAAGATAATTATTAATCATTATTTATCACCTAAAAATATTATAACATTAATTTGAATATTTTTACATGTGATAAAATTATAGTATTATATTTTATTTTGACGAAATAATTAAGTTTTTGGATATTATAATATGACTATTAAAACTACTTATGGAGCTTTTCATAAAAGAAAAAATCAATCATTTCTGATTGATTCATATATGAAAAGTTCGAATAGTTCGAACAGATTTCCTAATGGTGGAGCTGAGGAGAATCGAACTCCTGTCCGAAAATAGAGCTACATAAACTTCTACAAGTTTAGTTAACTAATTTTATTCATATATTATCCAAGTAGTTAACGACCAAGATAATATATTATCCCATTAATTCTTTCTATTTTTTGGGAGAAAAATAGCTATAACCTATAAAATATGAACCTTCAATTATTTCCTAGGTGAGAAATAAAAGAAAGCGCAGGCCTTTATATTATTAGGCAAATGCTACAGCTTGGTTTCTACCAAACATGTTAGCAACTGCATTTTTAATTTTGTTTGCGTTTATTTTTTGTGTCCTTAACGTGGACCTTCGACTTGCCATCTATGCTCTACTATTCCCGTCGAAACCGTGTCAGCCCCGTATGCGAAGATTATATCATATATTTCTATAAAAATCTAGCTGTAAAATTGTGCAAAAACTTAACAATATATGAATAGAAATTATATGGTTTATGGTATAATATCATTTGGGAAGGTGATTATTAATGGAACAATGGAAAGATTTTAATGAAGGTACATGGTGTAATGAGATTAATGTTAGTGATTTCATTAAACAAAACTATGTGGCTTATGATGGTTACGAATCATTTTTATGTGGTCCTACTGAAAAAACAAAACGAGTTTTAAAAGTATATGAAGACATGTGTAAAGAAGAAGTAAAAAAACATGTTATTGATATTGATGTGGATCATCCTGCTGGGATTAATGCTTTTGATCCGGGATATATTAGTGATGATGATGATGTTATTGTTGGTCTTCAAACAGATAAATTAGGTAAGAGAAGCATTGTTCCTAAAGGTGGAATCAAGATGGTTTACCAAGAGCTTGATGCCTATGGATATAAAATGAATGAAGATCTTGAAAACTTTATTAAGGGAACTAATTTAGTAAAAACACATAATGATGGAGTTTTTGATGCTTATACTAGTGAAATTAGGAAAGCTCGCCATAATAAATTATTAACTGGTCTTCCAGATGCTTATGGTCGTGGAAGAATTATTGGTGATTATCGTAGAATTGCTCTTTATGGTGTTGACTATTTAATGCAACAAAAGAAGAGTGATTGGGATAATATGAAGATCGCAGTAATGGATGATGAAACTATTCGCTTGCGTGAAGAAATTTCTATGCAGTATAAAGCTTTAAAAGAAATTAAAGATATGGCTGCAAGATATGGGTTTGATATTTCTAAACCAGCTAGCAATGCTAAAGAAGCAGTTCAATGGACTTATTTTGGATATTTAGCTGCTATTAAAGAAAATAATGGTGCAGCTATGTCTTTAGGTAGAGTAGATGCTTTTTTTGATATATATTTCGAAAGAGATTTTAAGAATGGTACTTTAACTGAAGAGGAAGCTCAAGAAATTATCGATCATTTTGTTATCAAATTAAGAGCTGCTCGTCATTTAAGAACACCTGATTATGATGAATTATTCTCTGGAGATCCAACTTGGGTAACTTGTTCTTTAGGTGGTGTTACAACTGAAGGTAAGTCTATGGTTAATAAGACTTCTTTCCGTATTGTTCATACATTAGAAAATTTAGAAAGCGCTCCTGAACCCAACATGACTATTTTATGGGCGCAAAATTTACCAGAAACTTGGAAGGAATATTGTGCTAAAGTTAGTATTGCAACTGATTCTATTCAATATGAAAATGATGATGTAATGCGTCCAAGTATGGGTGATGATTATGCAATCGCTTGTTGCGTATCTGCAATGCGTGTTGGTAAAGATATGCAATTCTTTGGCGCTCGTTGTAACTTAGCTAAAACATTACTTTATGCTATTAATGGTGGTGTTGATGAAGTTAAACGTGAATTAGTTATTCCTGGATTTGAAAAGATGACTGATGAAGTACTTGACTATGATAAGGTTAAAGATGCTTACTTTAAGATGATGCATGAGGTTGCTAGAATCTATTCTGATGCAATGAATATTATTCATTATATGCATGACAAATATGCTTATGAAGCTGGACAAATGGCATTACATGATACATATGTAAATCGTTTAATGGCATATGGTGTTGCAGGATTCTCTGTGGCAGTAGATTCACTTTCTGCTATTAAATATGCAAAAGTTAAACCAATTCGTGATGAAGACGGAATCACTGTTGATTTTGAAATTGAAGGAGATTTCCCTAAATACGGTAATGATGATGATAGAGTGGATGAAATTGGAAAAGAACTTTTAGATGTATTCTATAAAGAATTAAGCTCTCATCCTTGTTATAGAAATGCACATCCAACATTATCAGTACTTACTATTACATCTAATGTAGTATATGGTTCTAATACTGGTGCTACTCCAGATGGTAGAAAAGCAGGAGTTGCTTTTGCTCCTGGTGCTAATCCAATGCATGGAAGAGATCAAAGTGGTGCTATTGCTTCATTAAACTCTGTTGCTAAATTAGATTGGGCAAATTGCTGTCGTGATGGTATTTCTAATACATTCTCTGTTGTACCTAGTGCTTTAGGTCAAACTGATGAAGAAAGAATAGAAAACTTAGTTAACTTGATGGATGGATATTTTGATCAAGGTGCTCATCATTTAAATGTTAATGTATTGAATCGTGAAATGTTAATAGATGCTATGAATAATCCTGATAAATATCCATTGCTTACTATTCGTGTTTCTGGATATGCAGTTCGTTTCAATAAATTAACTAGAAAGCAACAAGAGGAAGTTATTGCTAGAACATTCCATGAGAAAATGTAATTATGAAAGCAAGTATTGATTCGATAGAAACATTTGGATTAGTTGATGGTCCTGGTATACGATG
>CALVKI010000016.1 GCA_944332635.1 uncultured Bacilli bacterium | reverse complement strand
AGGTATACCCTTATAAAAAAATCTAAAATTTTGATTATCAAATTCTTCCATTGCTAAAATTACTAATTCATCATTTGATAGATTTTTATTTTTCTTTTTTAAATTATTTATTCTTGAATTTATAGTTCCTATATTAATACCATTATCTAAACAATATTGCCTTAAAGTTATTCCTTTATACATATATTTAATAGCACTACCATAAGCCTCTATAACCATATCCACAATTTCTTGCTCTGTATAATTTTCATATTTTTTACTTTGTTTCTTTTTCCATATTCTTGCTCGTATAGTACTTATGTTAATATTATTATCTTTACAATATTTAGATAAAGGTATGCCATTATAGAAATAATTACTTTCTTGCATAACAACACCACCAAATTAATTGCCTTATATTATAACACATTATTTTATATTTTTTTATTTTATCATTTAAAAAGTCCCACAATGTGGAACTAATACTTAATGCACCATTAAATTTGAAGTTACTCTGTTAATCTTATCTGGTTCTAAACCTACTACATCTTCTCTAGATTCACCTAATAATTCTTCTGAAATTTCATTAGAACTTTTCAATTTCACTAATATTATTTTTTTGTTTAGCTCCAATGCTTTCTGGCATTCCCAGTTTTGTCAATTAATACATCCAATTTCCCTTCTATTCCTATGAGGAGTATTAATATAGTCTCCACTTATAACTAGCAAAATATTAGATTCATTTATTTTTGTAGTTAGTTCAGCTTTAATTCTACTTATATTATAAGTATCTATTTCACTGGGTGTTTTATCTATAATGTCAAAATCAATATATTTGTTTTCATTCCATAATCTTATTACATTTCTAGAATATTTATTGTTCTAATAATCAAAACTAACACATACTTTAGACCTTGCCATTTTTTTACTAACTATTGGGTCAACTACATTTTCATAATAAGTAGGAGTCTTTGTTCTTTTATCATTTACAAAATCTCCTTTATAAAGTTCATATGATAAAATTTTTTGAATAGTAGAGTCATACCAATTAGTTTTACCTAATACTTTTTCTTTGCTATAAATATTAGCAATAGTTTGATGACTTTTGCCCTCTAAATATAAGTCAAATACTCTAACTATGATATCTTTTGTAATTAGATTTTGAACTAACTTTTTATCAATTCTTTTAAAACCTAGTGGGGTTCTATTTAGAATATGTCCTGATTTTATAGTTCCAACCATTCCAAACTTTGCTCTTATATACTAACTCTTACATATATTCCTGCGATTTTCTTTTTTTCGGTCATTTCTATCAACTCCTTTTCCATAAAAAAGAGAGCCAAAAATACTAGTTCAAACTATTACCTTTGAATCCTTTTAAATAGTTTGCGATTCGACATATAAGTACCTCACTTTCTAATAAAAGACAGATACTGCATTGCTTTTATTAGTTTTATACTTAAATACTTTATTTTTAAAGTGTCAATTACATATTTATGTAATAGCATTAGTTTTAATATAATTTTCTAAATCTTTAACTTTTATCTTTTCGTTATAACCATTAATAAAAATAGCATCACATTTTTCAAAGATTAGATGATCATTATTCTTTACTTTTAAAATGTGTGGTTTTACATAAGCAATACTTGTTTTTTTAATGCTTATAATATTTCCATTTTCAAATGTATACTTAACATTTGCAAACCTGCATATCGTTTCAACCTTTCTTTTTAATTCTTTAGTTTCTATTGTTAACATATATAATCACTCTCACTTTCTTTCTTAAATAAAAAAAACTAACATTTCTGTTAGTAATTTATTACTCTCGAAACTATAAAAGTTCGAGTTCCCTATCAATCTGGTGCCGAAAGACAGAATTGAACTGTCCGCTGATCCTTACCAAGGATCTGTTTTACCACTAAACTATATCGGCGTATATTTATTTTATACATTCGATATGAATGGTGTTCGAGATGGGAGTCGAACCCGTATCGTCTCCGTCGGAGGGAGAAATTCTATCCATTGAACTACTCGAACAACTATTTTTATTATATATTTTTTCTTTATGTTTGGCAATACAAAATAATCAAACAATTTGATTTATAAATTGAAGTATCGGGAAAAGTATAAAAAAACTAGCTTTCTAGTTTTTATCGCAGGTTGTTCCAAGTTGCTCTGCAAACTTTAACCAGTCGTCTAATTTTACTTTTCCGTCTTTGATAATGTTATCTTCTTCTCCTTCTATTTCAAGGAGTTTATTTGTATCTAGTTTGCTGTAATTAATTACTGTATCGTTTGTGACACTGTCTTCTTCTCGTACTACGCTTGTTTCATAATATTTTAGATTTTCATAATTTCTATATATATTAATATATGCTAATTGATATTCCTCTAGGATATTTTGGTTTTCTGTAATTATTTGTTCTTTCGAATGTAATATTTGCAAATACTCACCTTGATAGTATAGGGTGTAATTTAATTTTACTTCTGAATTATCTTTGCCGTTTCCATCTCTAGTGCAAGTCATTTTTTCCATGTCTTTTACTTCTTCTTCAGGTATTGCTAAATACCCCCTGTCATAGGTAGCAGTATCAATTGAGGAATTGGGTATCTCATTATTTTGAGTTGTAGCTGTATTTTTATTATCACTACAACCAACTAGGCTAATTCCAATTACAATTAATATCATAAATTTAGCTATTTTTTTTAGATTCATGTTTTTCCCCTTCTTTTTCTTTTATATATTTTAATATTTGACGTTGATTTTTTAAAATTAAATTCATTTGATCGTGTAAAGATTCAAGAATAAGTTCACTTTTTAAATCTGTTCGATAATCATTTTGGTTACGTAAACTATCTTTTTCTGCTTGACGATTCTGACTCATCATAATAATTGGGGCCTGTAGAGCTGCGATACATGATAGAACAAGATTTAATAATATAAATGGATATGGATCAATTGCTTCTCCTTTTGCTAAAATAACAGTATTTAAAATAATCCATCCTAGCAAAAAGGCAATAAATAAGAATATAAAGGTCCAGCTTCCAGCAATTTCGCTTAATTTATCGGCAAAATGATCTCCTTTTGTCATTTTTGCTTCCTCTTGCTTATCAACATCAATTGCGATTGGTTGATCAATTAATAAATTTAATAATTCTTCTTCATCTTGTTCTTCTAATTCATTGTTTCTTAGCAACATTTTTACGATATCTTTTTTTGTTCTTCTTCTTTCCATCTTTCTCATCCTTTTTAATAACTAGTTTTTTATATAAAATTCTTTATTTCTTTAAAATATTCTTCTATGGATTCTTCATCTTTGCTATTTATAAAACCATGGCAAGCAAATTTTATATTTAGATATGTTGAAACTTTTTTTTCCTTTTTTAGTTTATGGTAAAGATTTTCGCCTTCATCACGTAATGGATCTAAGTCTCCGGTAATAATTAATGTTTTTGGCCATGTTTGATAACTTTCACTCTTAAGTGGGGATAGGTAGTTTTTATCTATATATTTTTGTGCAAATTTTTTTATATGAGGTAGCGTTAACAAATCTAATTTATTGTTTTGGTCTAATGATGGGTATTTTTCTTTAAACGTCAAATCAAGAGCTGGATATAGTAATATTTGTTTTGGTATTTTATTTTCTTCAATCATTGAAATATTAGCTAAGATACTCGCTCCAGTAGAGTCACCTATTACTGTTATTTTTTTTTGTTCAATGCCTACTCTTTTTAGTCCATCTATTAAATATTTAATTGTTTCATAGCATTCTTTCACGGTCCTCATGTAGCCCTTATCTCTTAATTCATAATCTAGGGCAATGATAATGATGTCTAATTTTTTTGCTAAATCTTGACAAACATCACTATAACTTTTAACTCCGTTTACAACCCAAGATCTTCCGGGAATATATATGATAGCTTTTTCTAATTTTGAAATCTTTTTGGGATAAAATATTCTTAAAGGTATTAATTCTTCTTGTAAGATTATTTTGTAGTTTGAGATATTTTTTTTTGATATGGTTGGATGAATAATTTCATATACAGTTCTATATAATTTATAGGTATCTTCTTGTCCAAAATGATCTGTTATTTTTTTCTTGTTCATACTATCACCATTTTAATATTATCATAAAAAGAAAGTTCTTATTGTTGAAACTTTCTTTATTTGACACTATTTACCACTGCTTTTTAAACTTTCTTTCATTAATGCAGCAACTTTTTGTTCAAGTTTTTTATTTTCTGTTTCTAAGTCTTCTGTAATTTTATATGGCTTTCCAAAGCGAATTGTTAAATTTTCACTTCTGAATTTATAATCTCCAGTTAATCCAAATGGTACAATGGTTGCATTTGTTTTCTTAGCCATTGATACTGTTCCAAATTTGAATGGTAATAGAAATTCTTTTGTTTTGTTTCTCGTTCCTTCTGGAAATAGTCCTAAAGCAAAACCATTATTTAAAACTTCTATAGCTTTTTTGGTTGCATTTTCATCTTTTTTCTTTCTATCTACTGGAATACATCCAGCCATTTTGAAAAACCAAGCCATTTTACCATCAAAGTATTCTTTTTTTGCCATATAGTGAATTGGTCTTTTAGTGGCAAGAATTGCTAGGCATTGATCATATAAATGCTTATGATTCCCTACAATTAAGATTGGACCTTCTTTTGGAATATTTTCTTTGCCTATTATCTTAGGGTTATAATATAGTTTAAAGATTGGACCTAAAATCGGTTTTAATATTTTGTAGGGTAACATTTTTTCTTTTACCTTTGTTTTCATTTTTGTTCTCTACTTTCTTCTTGTAGTTTTTTGAAATCTACTTTTCCAATTAAAGTTTTTGGTAGGCTTTTACGATATTCAAAGTCTGCTGGTATAGCGTATTTAGCCAAATTCTTTTTACAGTGTTCTTTAATACTTTTCTTTACAGTTAATGGATTATATCCATTTTTTAATACTATAAATGCTTTTGGTACTTCTATTTTGTATGGATATGGTATTCCAACAACTGTACATTTTAGTACTGCTGGATGTTCTTCTATTACTTGTTCTACATAGGCGGGATAGATATTGTATCCACTTGAAATAATCATTCTTTTTAGTCTTTGCTTATAATAAATGACTCCATCTTCGTCCATCATGCCAATATCTCCAGTATGTAACCAAATCATACCATCTTTGTGAATTTGTAACATTTCGTTTGTTTCTTTTTCATTATCTAAGTATCCTACCATTACAGTAGGTCCGCTAATACAAATTTCTCCATCTTCTCCATATGGAACTTCATCTTGAGTTCCGGGTTTTACGATTTTCATATAATTTCCAGGTAAAGGAATTCCGATACTTCCAGATTTATTTGCTTTTCCAAATGATAAGGCAACAGCAGCTAGGGCTTCTGTCATACCATAACCTTGAGAAATTGTAATACTAGCTCCGTGATTAGATAAATAAACATTTATTCTTCTTTCAAGAGATGGTGATAAACTATCTCCACCACTAATCATATATTTGACCATACTTAAATTTAGCCGCTCATTTTTTGTATTAATTAAAGCTTCAAATAAAGTTGGTACTCCAAATAGGATATTTGGTTTATATTTTTCAATTAATTTATCAAATTTTTTAGCATTAAATTGTGGTATTAAAATTACCTCACAGCCTAAATCAAGAGGAGCATTAATAGATACTCCTAAACCAAATCCATGAAATATTGGCATAATTGCTAAAACTTTTTCACTAGGCTTTACTTCTTTAAAAGCAATTTTTGCTTGTTCTGTTAATGCATTAAAATTGCCGTTTGTTAGGATAATTCCTTTAGGACTTCCTGTTGTTCCTCCACTATGTAGTATTACTGCTGGGGTATCTTTGGTTGCATGATAGTCTTCTTTAGCATGATAGTTTAATCCTTTTCTTATGAAATCTTTCCAATATACGTATTCTTCACTTCTTTTTGGTTTTTGTACTTTATATCCTTGAGTTATCTGATATCCAAAAGCTAGTAAAAAGTTCATAGAATCGCTTGCTGATATTACTATAGTTTTATAAACATCTGTTTCTTTTATTATATTTTTGACCTTTTCATAACAAATATCTATCATAATTAACATGACACTATGCGTTGAATTTAGATATTCCTTAATTTCTTTTTCTCCAGATAGTGGATGAATCATGTTTGCTATAGCACCAATCTTATTAATAGCATAAAAAGAAATTAAAGCTTCTGGAGTGTTTGGCATACATATTGTTACCACATCTCCTCGTCTTATTCCTTGACTACGAAAAGAATTAGTTGCTTGATTTATTCTATGTAGAAATTCTTTGTAGTTTATTTGTTTTCCATAATAGTTTAGAGCGATATTTTTTTCTCTTCCTACACTACTTTTTTTTAACATTTCATATATTGAAATATCCTCTATTTTTATTTTCCTTTCTTCTTTTTTATAATATTTTGACCATGGTGTTTTAATCATCTTTTGTTTTATTAGATTGATTACGTTCATAATAGTCCTCCAATTTTTTATCTATTTCTTCTCTTAATTTTTGGTTTTCTTTATCTAAATTATTAGATATTTTTCTTGGGTCTAGAAATTCAATAGTTATTTTAGAAGAAAATAATTTATATTTTCCTGTAATAACAAAAGGAACTATTAATCGTGATGTGGTATTAGCCATCTTTACTGCTCCTATTTTAAATGGTAGCGTTGGTGTTTTCTTTTCTCTGTTAATTGTTCCCTCTGGGAAAATTCCAATTATATCGCCTTCATTTAAAGCTTTTATTGCACTGTCTAAGGCTTGGTGATCATGAATTTTACGATTTACTGGTATTGCTCCAGCACCTTTTAAAAAGGGCTTTGTAATTCCTTTAAACAAAGAGTCTTTTGCTAAAAAATGTACTTGTTTTGGTACTACAGCAATTAACATTAATGGATCTAGCCATTTTGTATGATTTCCAGCTAGTACATAGTTTTGATTTTTTGGTAAGTTATCAATTCCTTTAACATTTGGGTGAAAAAAGACGTTAAATAATCCTTTTAATATTGGCTTTATTACACTATAAAACTCTGTATTATTCATATTATCACCTTAATTAATTATATTACAAAAAATTAAAAGAGTAAATTTTTAATTGTTTTTTGAATATATAAATTCTACTTCTCCAGTACCGTTTAAGTTTTCTATATTATATTTTTTTAATTGTCTTTTTACTTGTTTAGCAACTCCTAAAGAACTATCTAATAATGTAACATTGGGGAAAAATTCGTTGATTTCTTTTTTTATTAATGGGTAATGAGTACATCCTAAAACAATGGAATCTACATTTTTATTTTTTGTCTTCTGTTTTATTTTTTCTAATATTTCATTTATTCTTTTTTTGTTTTTGTTTTCAATAGCATTAGCAAGTCCATCACACGATATTAGGGTTATTTCTTGCCCTGCTTTTTTATTTTCTTTTATTAGTTCGTGAGTTCTTTTAGAATCAATAGTTGCTGGTGTTGCTAATACAAGAGTGTTTTTATAATTATTATCACAGGCAACCTTAATGGCAGGAACGGTTCCTACAAAAGGTATTTCTTTGTATTGTTCTTTTAACCTTTTCATGCAACGAGTTGTTGCCGTATTACAGGCAATTACTATCATTTTACATTTTTTTTCATACATCAAAAACTTTACAATATTATTTACAATTTTATAAATTTCTTCTTCTGTTTTTTCTCCATAAGGGTTGTTTTTGTTGTCTGCATAATAAATGAATTCTTCTTTAGGTAATAATTTTTTTATTTCTTTTAATATAGTTGTTCCTCCTATACCCGAGTCTAGAATACCTATTTTTTGATTCATTATACTTCTTCCTTTCTTCTGTATTATATCACAAAAGTTGTTTCATCTAAAAAGAATACATTACTTTTATATTTTAGTTCTCTAACTAGCCTAAATAATGCTTCGTCTTTTTTCTTTGCTTCTATCATAATATCAATATCTGCTTTTTCTTTTTTTATGATATTTAAAAAGATTATAAACTCATCTATATTAATATAATCATTATGAGAACGGTACTCTTTTTTTAATTTACTTTTTGGTGAAGAAAAATGCATTTTAGGTGTAGTTTTCCAAGTTTTTAATATTTGGGGTAATAGTTCTTTGATGTTTTGTCTACTAGGATTACAAATATGATGGTGATAATCTAGTATTATGGGTACATCTATTTTTTTGGATAGGTTTATACAATCTTCTATATTAAATGATTTGTCATCGTTTTCTATAGCAATTACTTTTTGGATATTTTTTGGTAATTTTTGAAAATTATTGATAAATCTTGTTAAAGATTTTTCTTTGCCAAATTCTTTGCTTCCTATATGTAGAATTAGTAATGGATTTTCTACTTTTAAATAACAAAGTAGCTTATAGTGATATTTTAGTATTTCTATACTTTGGTCTACTACTTCTTTTTTAGTGCTGTTTAACACACAATATTCACTGGGGTGAAAATCTACCCTCATATTATTTTTCTTAATTTCTCTTTCTATTTCTAAGTAATTAGATTTGTATTTAGTATAGTAGTTAATGTTTACTTCTTTCTTTGTTGCTAAAGGAATTAGGTTTGAAGAGATTCTAAAAAAATGAATGTTGTTTCTATTATTATATTTTAATAATTCTTGTAAATGAAAAAGATTAGAGGTAATTATCTCCTCTAATTTTTTCTCATTTTTTTCTTTTATAAAATTACTGTAAGTATATGTTTTATAATTTGCATTTAGTGTTTCACTAATGCATGCGTATCCTAATTTAATTTTCACAATATCACCAATATTAGTATTTCTTTATTTACAATTTATTATGTCTATTTTAAAAATTTATTATTAATTTTATCAATGAAGTTGTAATCTTTTTTTCTAAATACCTTTATAGTTCTTTCTTCTACTTTTACACTAATTTTTTCAACTTTTTTATATTCATTATTATCTCCATCAATGGTGATTAGCAAATTTTTTGTTCTGTTTTCTGGAGTAATAATAATTTCTTTGTTACTTGGAACGATAACAGAATTTAATAGATTTCTATAGGTTTTATTATTTAGTGGCGCAATAGGTGTTATTTGCAGTGTATGAAAGGTATTGTAAACAATACTTCCACCAAAACTTAAATTATAAGCAGTTGAACCAAAGGATGTAGATATTAAAATACCATCTCCTACATAATTTTCTAGTAGGTTATTCTCTATTTCTATTTTTAAGTTGGTTGTGTTTAAATCTAAATCTCTAACAACAATTTCATTTAGCGCTAATTGCTTTGAGTTACTATCTGGTGTTGCTATTTCTATTTCTGCAATACCGATTTCTTCTATTTTAAATTCATTGTGTTCTAGAACTTTAACAAATTCATTTATTTCATCTAGGTTAATTTCCTGAGCAAAACCTAAGGTTCCAGCATTGATTCCTACATAGATACATTTATCATTAAAATTGGCTTCTTTTACCATTCTTAGAAAAGAACCGTCTCCGCCTATAGCAATAGCTATTTCATAATCTTCTTCAACAATTTGAAAATTTTTCTTTTCTAGTTTTTTTTGGATGTTATTAGCAATATCTAATGATTTTTCATTATTATTTACGAATAATCTTACGTTTTTCATTTATTTTCCTTTATATTTAAATAATGCGGATGGACGATGACCTTCTCCAGTTTTCATCTTGTTAGTTTTTGCTACTTTACTAGCTATAATTCTTCTAAATGCTGGATCTAATAACTTTTTATTTAATATTACTTCATATACTTGTTGTAATTCACCTAATGTAAAGTATTCTGGCATCATATTAAAGACAATATCAGTATAATTTAGTTTGTTTTTTAGTCTTTCAAGACCAGCTAGTATAACTAGTGCGTGGTCGAATGCTAAAGCATCATTTTTTACTTCTATAAAACGATATCTGTCGGTTGTTTTTTCTCTTAATTCTTTTTTGATAGCTAGATGGATAGTATCTTTTCCATTATCTAATGTAATGTCTACTACATTATTTTTTTCTTCTAAAAGTACAACATCAAACCAAGATGCATTTGGGTTAATCATTTCAGTTAATTTATTTTTATCTACTAAAGCAATATAAGAAGTTGATACTACTCTTGTTCTTGGATCTCTATTTATTGCATCATAAGTATATAATTGTTCTAAGTAAATATTAGATAGATTTGTTTCTGTTTTTAATACTCTTTTAGCACAATCTTCAAGGGTTTCTGTTTTAGGATTTAAAAAACCACCTGGTAGACACCATTTACCTTTATAGGGGTAATCATCTCTTTTTACTAATAGGATGCTCATCATTTTTTTACTTGTTTTACGATAATTATTACTTTCTTCATCTGAAACGCTAATTAATAATATATCTGAAGTCATTGATAATTGGTCAAAATCTTTTGGATTATAATCTTTTAAAAATTCTTCTTCAGTTTTATATTCTTTTTTCAAATTAATCACCTCTTATTTATAGATTGATTATAACATATTTTAGAAAAAATGTCGCTATTTTAATATTTCTAGCAACATTTCGATAATTCTTTCAATTACATGCTCTTTATTAAGCTTTCTACTTTCTTTATAAACTTCCATAGTATCTCTATAATATTTATTATTTTTACTGTCATAAATACTAACATAAACAACATTATCTTTTCCTACTGGATTTGCAGGATCTTGTCTATTTAATTGCCCTGTAATACCAACTCCGTAATCGCTTCTAGCAAATTTAGTAATATTTTTACTCATCTCATCTGCTGTTTCCATACTATAAACTGTAAATTTGTCAATCACTTCACTTGATACACCCATTTTTATTTTATATTCATTTGAATAAGTAACAGCACTAAATTTTAATACTTCGCTTGCTCCTTCACAATTTGTAATTGCATTAGCAACACCACCGCCAGTACAAGACTCCATAGTGGCAATTGTTTTTCTTTCTTTTTGTAAAATATGTATTATTTCTTTAAAATCCATGTTTTTTCTCCTTTACTTTATATTATTAAAATATCTATTTTTTTATATTTAATTCTACTTTATCATATTTTTAATAACTTTTAATCATATGATAGATATTTTCTTTTTCAGAATTATATAACTTATTCTGTTTAATATAGTTATAAACTGTTTTATCAATATATAATCTAGCTTTTAAGTTGTTATTTTTATTTAAATAAGTTCTTATTTTAGTTGATGAAATGGCATTTTCTTTTATTGTTGTAACAATGATATTTTTCCTATATTGCTTATATTTTTCTAGTAGTGGTGCAATCTTGTCGGTGTTTCTTTTAATAACCAATATTTTATAATTTTCTAGAATTTCTTTGCCATGTTTCCATTTATCAATATAACTTAAATTATCTGTACCACATATGAAATAAATATCATCGTTTTTATATTTTTTTCTTAAATGTGTTAAAGTTTCGTATGTATATACTGCTTTTTCTTGCAATTCATATTTACTAATTAACATATTTTTTTCTTTTTCTATCATTAGTGATAACATGGCTACTCTTTTTTCATTTGATATTAAGTTAGTTTTGTATTTGTATTTAGTTCCAGTTGGTACGAAGATTACTTTATCTACGTAACCTTTTTTTATCATGTTTTTCGCAATTTTTTTATGCATTTTGTGTGGTGGATTAAAACTTCCTCCAAATACACCTATTTTCATAGATTTTTCTCCTTTCTTAAAGTTAATATTTTTTTCTTTGTTATTTAACTTTGTAAGAGATGCTCCTTCATGTAATATATTGATTATTTCAGCGATGTTATTTGAACAATTTACTGTATTTAGCCATTCTTTTTCTTATACCCATCTGGAATATATGACAAGTTTGTAGTGTATAGTTTATCAAAACAATGATTTTTATAGGCTATGTCAAGCATATCTATTCCTTCTTATTATCATTATGTTAATGTCTAATTTAAAAAATTTGTTATCTTCTAAATGCCTTTACTTGTTGTTTTTCTTCTATTTTGATTCCATTACAATACACTTTTTGTTCTATAATATGTTGTTAAATTTTTTTCTGCTTGCACTTTGCTAATTGTCATTTCCATAATATATCTTCTTTCTTTTTATTATTTTGTTAACATCAAATTGCAAAAGTTTTACAGATTTATTCATCTGTTATTAACATTATATTAATATTTATATTTTTGTTAACACTTTTTTCTTTTTATATTCAAATCTTGAAAATTTAAACTTAATTATCTATTTCATCAAGTTCTTTTAACCAGGTTTCCATATTGGCATCACTTGGCATACGTAAATCACCTCTTGGTGATAAACTGATGCTTCCTACTTTTACTCCGTCAGGCATACAATTTCGTTTGAATTGTTGAGTAAAGAATCTCTTAATAAATATTTTTAACCATTTTTTTATTTCTTCAGCTGAGAAGCTATTTTTAAATGTTGATTTAGCTAATGCATAAATTTTTTTAGGAGTCGCTCCATATCTTAAAAAATGATATAAGAAAAAGTCATGTAAAACATATGGACCAATGCTTGATTCTGTTTTTTGCAAGATATTTCCAGCTTCATCTGGTGGCAATAATTCTGGAGAAATTGGAGTGTTTAATATATCTTGTAGTACTTCTTTCTTTTTACCAGTAGTTGTATCTTTTACCCAAGCTACTAAATAGCGTACTAGTGTTTTTGGAATAGAAGTATTTACTGCATACATACTCATATGATCTCCGTTATATGTACACCATCCTAATGCTAGTTCTGATAAATCACCAGTCCCTATTACTAATCCATTTTCCATATTAGCAACATCCATTAATATTTGAGTGCGTTCTCTAGCTTGTATATTTTCATAGGTAATACTTCTATCAGTTTCTGGTAGCCCAATATCTTTCATATGAAGAAGAGATGCTTCTTTTATACTAATTTCTTTTAATGTTGCTCCATACTCTTTAATAAGGTCTACTGCATTTTGATAAGTTCTGTTGGTAGTACCAAAACCTGGCATTGTAATACCAATAATATCCTTATTATCTCTGTTTAATTTTTCAAAGGCTTTAATAATTACTAAATAAGCTAATGTAGAATCTAGACCGCCACTCATGCCAATAACACATTTTGGATTTTTTAATTGAAGTAATCTTCTAGCGAGTGCGCTAGACTGAATTTCAATAATTTCTTCACATCTTTTGTTTCTTTCTTGTTCGTTAGATGGAACAAATGGATATTCTTTGTAATCTCTTTGTAAAGTTTTTATAGAATTTGCAATATCTACTTTAACAGTAATATAGTCTGTGTTAGAAACCATGTTCATATAACTCCTGTTTTTTCTGCGATCGTTTGCTAATTTTAAAATATCAATATCGGCAGTAATTATATTACTTTCTATTTCAAAGCGTTTATTTTCCGCTAGTTTAGATCCGTTTTCGTAAATCATACTAGCACCACCGAATAAGATATCTGATGTGGATTCCATAATTCCGCTTGATGTATAAATATAAGCAGAGATAGTTCTAGCTGATTGACTAGATACTAAACTCTTACGATATTCTTGTTTTCCTATTAATTCATTACTGCTTGATAAGTTGAAAATCATAGTTGCTCCGGCTAGGGTGTGATTATTACTTGGTGGAGTTACAGACCATAAATCCTCGCATATTTCAATAGCAAATATTGCTTCTTTTAAGGTTTGATCTTGAAATAAAATATTGGTAGTTACTGGTGTGATTTGGCCTAATATTTGGATATTAGAACTTTTTAATTCTTTACTTGAAGAGAACCATCTTGCTTCATAAAATTCTTGATGGTTTGGAATATAAGTTTTAGGAATTATCCCTAAAATTTTGCCTTTACTAATTACAATAGCGCAGTTAAATAGCTGATTATTATGTTTTATCGGCATTCCTAATATAGAAATAATATCTAGTTTTTTTGTTTCTTCTAGAACTTTTTCTAAGGCTTTTTCACTATCACTTAATAATTTATCTTGTAAGAACAAATCACCGCAGGTATAACCAGTTAATGCTAATTCTGGTGTTGTTATGATAGATACTCCTAGTTTTTTTGCTTTTCTTATTTCTTTAATGATTTCTTCGGCATTTTTTAGTGGATTAGCTAAAACTAATTTATTAACGATTGCTCCTACTCTTATAAATCCAAATTCTTTCATACTTATTCTCCTTTTTTATAGTGTGTCAAACATTTTGTTTTTTTTACTATTTTTTTTGCTTTTTCAAGTGTAAATTGTGATTGAAGATCTGTGATATAGCCACGATTTACTAATTCAAGTGCTTCTTCAAAACTGCATTCAAAATATCTAATTATTTCGTCTTGATCAAGATTCTGATTTTTAATTTTTTGACAACCTAAAGCTAACATACTATAGTTGTAAGCAGCACTGCAACCTTGGTCTTGATAAAAGCTAGCTAGCAACTGTATTTGATCTGGAACATAACCAGTTTCTTCTACTAGTTCCCTTTTTCCAGCTGTGATAGGATCTTCGTTTTCTTCTATATATCCAGCTGGTAATTCTACACATACGGTTTCTTTGGTAAAAACTCTAGGTTGTATTACTAATAAAGTGTTTCCTTCATTAGTAATTGGTAAGATAATTGCTGCATTACCATCTTTTCCACCTTTTACTATTTTTTCTCTTGGTATTATTATTCCATTTTGTAATTTGCAATTATAACTTTCTACATTGATAAATCCTTTTCTTTGGATGGGTTCTGTTCCTTGATATATAAATTCTTCTTTTTTTCTTTCTTTTGTGATAATTTGTAATTCTTCTATATAGTTTCTTAATTCTTCAAGTTTTTCTTTGCGCATTTAATGTATTCCTTTCCTTTTTCTTCTACTTCCTGTTGATGAAAACTAATTAATTCTTGTTTTAAATTTCTTAATTTGTCAGATAAATCTACATAATATTCATGAGGTCTATCAATTCTAGTTATTTCTGGATATAATGTTGCAAATTCTTCTTGACAATATTTTTGTTTTTCTTCTAAGTTAGGGTCTTCATATACTAATTGCCCATTTAAAAAGATTGGTACTAATAGACTTCTTACATTATAATTTTCTAATTCAGTTTTTTTCCATGTTTCTACCGGATGAACTAATGTATAATGATCTTTACTTATTTCTTCTTCCTTTAAACTGATTACATCCCCTAGCGCATAGCCAGTTTCTTTATCATAAAAACGATATACTTTTTTTACTCCAGGGTTTATTGTTTTAATGCTATCATCACTTATTTTAATTCGTGGTTTTATTTCTTTATTTTCTTCTATTGCTACTAATTTATAAACTCCACCAACACGTTCTTTTGCTGCTGATATATTATCTCCAACTCCAAATGAATTTACTTGGGCTCCTTGGTTTAATAGATCTCTTATTGTATATTCATTAAGGCCATTAGATAAACATATTCCTGTATTTTTATATCCTGCTTCATCTAACATTTTTCTTGCTTGTTTTGAAAGGTATGCTAAGTCACCACTATCGATTCTAATTCCTTTAAATTTATAACCATTAGGTTTTAAATATTCATTAGCTACTCTAATAGCATTAGGGATACCACTTCTTAAAGTATCATAAGTATCTACTAAGAAAATGCAGTTATTAGGATTACTTTTAGCATATCTTAAAAATGATTCATATTCGTCTTCTATTTCAGTTACTAATGAGTGTGCCATTGTTCCCATAACTTTAATACCATATTTCATACCTGCTAATGTATTAGAAGTTCCAGCACATCCTCCAATATATGCATATTTACTTGCTTCTATTGCAGAATCTGTTCCTCTTCCTCTTCTTGCACCAAATTCCATTACTGCTCTTCCTTTAGCTTCTTTTGTGATTCTTTTAGTAGCAGTTGTAACAAGTGATGCATGATTGAAGTTTGCAAGTAAAGTTGTCTCTAGAATTTGAGCTGTTATAATATCTGATTTTACTGTAAGGACTGGCTCATTTGGAAATACTATAGTTCCATCTTCTACTGCATAAATATCTCCTTTAAATTTTAAATTACTTAAATAATTTAAAAACTCTTCAGTAAAATTTCCTAAACTTCTTAAATATTCTATTTCTTCTTTTTCAAAGTGAAAGTTATTAATGTAATTAATAGTTTCATCTAATCCTCCACTAATAGTGTATCCACCATTAAATGGATTTTTACGAAAGAAGATATCAAAATATACTATTTCATCTTTTTTTCCTTCATTAAAATATGTTTGAGCCATAGTCAACTCATAAAAATCTGTCATTAATGTTTTATTGTTCATAATTATTCTCCTTTTCTTTTTAATAATTTATTAATATCATATTTTAAAAAATATATTTATCTTTTTATGCGATTTTTTTTACATATTGGATACCTTGTTGTTTACCTAATAATTTAGCTGCATTAGTATAGTCTTGGCGATTTTCTTCATCAAATGTTGCAATTGCATCTTCATGAATTTTTATTTCTACCTCACGGTTCCATTGGTCACAATAATTTGCTAATCCCATTGCCCCATTGATAACACAGATGTCACTACAACAACCAATAATATTTATATCTTGTATATTCTGAACTTGTTTCATAACTTTTCTAAATTGAGGTGCTTCCATAAAACTAGTTGAATTTTTTTCAATAATTATTGTATTATTCATATCTTCATATTCTTTTAATTCTTCTGTTAATTCTGCTTCGTTAGTTCCTTTCATGCAATGTCCAACATTACCAAAACGTTTTAATTCTGTTGAATTTTTATCATGAGTATCTTTTATGAAAACAATTAGATGTCCTTTCCTTTGTGATTCTTCTATTATTTCTTTTTGTCTTACAATAATTTTTTTAATCGCTTTGTCGTGTAGTATTCCTTCATCTGTAAAACCTTTAACCATATCTACTACTATTAACATTCCTTCATAGACTTTTAAATTTTTAATCTTTTTCATATTTATCTCCTCTTATTAATTTTTTGTTAATATCTTATGATACAAAATTATCAAGTTGACCACTTGTTATTAACATTATATTAATATCTATTTATTTTGTCAACATCTTTTTATCATTTTTTAAAAAGATAAATTTTTATAAAAAAAAAGACATCGGCTGATGTCTTAGTTTTTTGATTGTTTTCTAATATAGATTATTCCTAGAGAGAGAATAATCACTCCTGTTACTGTTATTAATAAATTTTCTTTAACACCTGTATTTGGCACTACTACATTATCTGTTGTCTCTTGTGGTATAGTAGTATTGAAATTATTAGTTGGAGTGTCGCCAGAAATTGTACTGTTTTCACTAGAATCTTCGGTTGCAGTACTTTCATCTTGATTTGAATCTACATCTAAGGTTACATTTGCATTATTATCTGTTACTGTTTCTTTTTCTTCTGTAGTTGGATTATTCTTTATCTTTGATACGTTTGGTTCTGTAAATTTATTAACAACGGAAATTATTAATAATCCCCCGGCTATAATTAATACCAATACCACAATATAACGAATGTAATTTCTCATACTTCCACCTCTTTTTTTCGTAATCTATTATACTTATTTTTTCGAAATTTGCAAGTATTTATCATTTTATTATTAAAGTTCTTTTGCATGCTATAATTAAAGATGTGACACTTTTCATATATATAAATGGTATATACTTTAAAATGTAAATTAAAACAAATACACTTATTTAAGTAGCTATATATCATTTAAAAAGAGCTCGTATTTTAGCTCTTTCTCCAAAAGAATATGATCAGTTTTTGGTAGATTATACTTCAAAATACTATTTATCAAAATCAGTGTTTCAAAAGATAAATTGTTACAGTTGTGATGAATGATATCAAAATGCTTGGGATACTATTTTTAGTATTAATCTTCTAGCAGATTTAAAAAATATCTATTTAAAGGGATTGGAGGAGATTTATCTAAACTTCGTTATGGGATACCTTATCTTAAGAACAAGGAACTCTATTATATAGTAAAGGATAGATTAGAATAAACAGAAATTTTATCTTCTGAAGAAATTTTTGATTTTAATGATTTTAACAATTTTTTCATGTATATCAGTTAGAATACAATAATGATGTATCTTTGTTTCAAACTAAAATAAAACAGCCAAAAGAAATTTATGATAGGCATTTAAATGAAGGTGGAACAATTGAAAAAATTATCAAATACCATTGATTTTTTAAAGGGGATTTTGATGTAGAATCTTGCCAAATCGAAGGGATTGTTACAAACTTTACTAATGATTCGGATTGCATTATCTATACAAAAAAACGAAAGTAATTTTATGCTCATATAGAAAGTAAAAAAATGGTATGCAAACAAAAAAAGAAGAAAATAGGTATAATTAAGTAAATTTTATATTATAATAACAGCATTACAGTAAGTATGTGTTAGAATTTTACAAATATTAGCAACAAAAAAACAAATATTACATAGGTCTCTAAATAAAAATCTTCCTGTATTAATACTAGATATTGTTGTAGTGACAGTAGAAAAAATAAATTGGAACAGTTGATCTCAATTATAAAAGAAATCTATCTATTTAAAAAAGAATAAACTATTGATTGTCTATTCCTTATAAATAACAATTAGTTTAAATTATATATCTTATTTTTAGGCAGATTTTTCTAAACTTATTTTACGCCAATATATAAAAACAATTCCTATCCATAATAAGATTCCTAGTAAAGATAATACTACTCCTATTTTTTTCCATGGGGATTCATAAGTTATTTCAATCTTATGTTTTCCTTTTGCTATTTCAAAAGACATTGTGTTTTCTATGCTTTCTTTATATTTTGTTTTTTTACCGTCCACCTTTATATTAAAACCTTTATCATATGGTATACTAACTTCAACATTACTTTTCTTCTTTACTTCTATTGTTCCAACAATGTTATCTCCTTTGGTTTTTTTGTTGTCTATTTCAAGTGGAATAATTTCTTTTTTTCTTTCAGCTATAGCATCTAATGGAATAGAGATTATTTCAATATCTCTTAGTTTATAGTATGCTTCTGAAAAAGTTACTTCTAGTTTTTTTGGAGATATTAATACATAATGAAATGTATAGTTTTGGTTGTGATATTTCCAGTCGCGGCAAGTAAGTTTATTTGTTGTTTGATTAATTGTTATTGTTTGATCTTTTTTTCCATGATGACAACCTTTATTAAATTTGTTTTTGAATGTAACAAATACTACTTTATTATTTAAATTTTCTGTTGGTACTAATGTTATTTTAGCCTTTTCTTTAGCTCTTATTTTAATAACATCATCTTGTTTTTCTAGTTCTATATTCTCTTTCTTTTCTATTTTAAACTTTGTATCACTAAACATGTTGTCATTTGGAATTTCTTTGTTATATGTAGCAATTATGTTTTCTGGATATTCTAATTTTTCATATTCTTTTTCTGATAAGCTTTTATTGGTGGCATAAATTATGGGCAACGCCAATTCATTTTCATATAAATATAATTGTTTTGTTTTATCAACTAATGTATAGCCGCTATCTAACTTTTGATTACTAATAATGTATTTTTCTCCCATTATAGCTTCTGAAATAGGATTCCCGGCTAGAGTTAACATCATGTTATTACGATAATTTTGATTATTTTTTATTTCCTTTTGCACCCACAGTTGATATTTTCTAGTCTCTGTAGATGAATAAACAGAATTTTTGTATTCATTCATGTTATATATTCTATTTAAAGATGATGGTTGATAGGTTTGATTTCCTATTCTATAAAAATCCTTATTTTTTCTATTTATTTTTTCTACTAATTTTTTATATTCTTTTTCGTATGATATTTGTTTTTCATCTATTGGAACTAAGAAGTCAAGCAATGAAGCTCCAATTGTAATTATACAAGTAGATATTACCAAATATATCTTTAGTTTATTACTATTTTTTAGTAATGTTTCCATACATACTGCTATCAATAGTAAAGCTAGTGGTAGAAATGGTATTAAAGACTTAGTATTCACATATAGAGTTCCATTTAAAATATAGTTAAAAATTGGAAATATAAATATTATTAATAATAATAAACCTAATATTCTTATTTCTTTTTTTCTTTCTTTATCTATTACTAATATACTAATCAAGATAAATTCTAATAAGGTGATACCAGGACCATAGGCATTAAATAAAAATTTAAAGTTTGGTATAAATAACATCCACCACTCTAGTGCTTTAATAGATTCTCCTCTTCCTGCTAACAAGGCATAGGCTGTTGGTAATAATAATACAGAGCTTGTTAGTATGGCAATTGCAAAAGGAACTATGAACTTTGCTATGAATTTTATTAAATTCTTTGTTTTATATTCTTTTATATATGCATACAGTCCATAAATCACTAACATTACTATTCCCGATACACTATAGTAAAAACTTGTAAAAATCATTAATGTAATACAAAATATTAATAAACCCTGCTTTTTATTTTTAATGAAATTATCAACTGCAAATAGTCCACCAATTAAAAATGGGAAATAATTAATAAACATAATATGTCTTTTGGCGTGGTAGATAATTGGGGTTGCAAATAAGAAAAGAAGTGCTGTAATAAGACAGGTAGACTGTTTAAAATTATGGGATTGCAAAAATTTATAAAATAAAAATGTTGATGATACGACAATAACAAAACTTAATCCTATTAAGTAGTAAAACATGGGAATCATTGGTAATAAATATGATATTAAAATAAAAGGGTTTAATAAGCCATAGTAAGAAAAATTATAGATGTTTTGTCCTCCACCAATATTCAGTGCGAAATCGGGGAATAAGTCGAATGTATCATAAAATAGATTTCTAAAATATTCTGGAAAAATATAATGTTGCATTTCAAAATCTGTAGTCGATGCAAAATAATATTTACCTCGTGTTAAAATTAATGCAATACCAGCATAGATTGCACTAAACAAAAGAATTATTAGTATATCTTTTTTATATTTTTTTAATTTCTTCATATTCTACTGCCTTCTTTTATAACTTCTATGTTTTTTTAACGATATTAGTATAACCCTTTTTTTTAGCTTTATCTAGTTAATTTGGGTTGATTATTGTCAAGTTGTGGTTGCGATTACATTTTATACCAAAAAAGGAAGTTAATTATTTTTCTTCCTTTAAATATTGCCAAGATTATAAATAAGATAGCTAAACAAATCAATGGTGAAATCATGATTATCGGATTGTTAGTAAACTCTTGATAATTTATTGTTAGTATCATGATTTTCTTTCTTTAATAATATTTTTACTACAATAGTATGTTATTAAGAAATAGCCCCCATAAATTAGTATTAAAAACAACATTGTTAGTGATACGCTTGCTAACATTTCTTCTTCTCCAAATGTTTCTAGTATATATGTGCAAAATTTAATACCAAAAATAGAATGAATAACAGCTATTAATAGTGGGAATAAGAAAAATATTGCTATCTGTTTGAATAATGCTTTGTTTAGTTGTTTGTTACTTGCTCCTATTTTTCTTAACATTGTGTATCTAGTTATATTGTCTGTGCTTTCTGACAATTCTTTTAATGCAAGTAAAGCAGCACTAGATATTAAGAAAATAATTCCTAGATAAAGCCCAATGAATGTTATCATAGCACCAAGTCCAACACTTGCATCATAAATTGCTATTTTGCTTGTTCCTTCAAGTGTAATATCAGGATATAGTTTGCTTAATTTCTCATCTGTAAAAATAGCTTCTATTTCTTCCTTGGTTTTTTGATCATTTGCTTTATAATTGGCAATCATATATTCTTTTTCGAGTTGTGTTGATGTTTTAGATAAGTTAATTACACTGTCAGGTACTACTATTACTCCATCGGTAATATGATTACTAGACATTTCTATGAAACCATTTTTTACTTTCTTATATTTTGGAGTTAATTCTTTACCAAAAATAGTTAGAGGTGTTTTCTCTTTTAGAGCTTGGTTTCTTAACTCTGTCATAGTTTCATAGTCTCCAATAATCATATATTCCTCATCAGCTAAAGTGTATGTTTCGTTACCAAATATTTTGGCTATTTTGTTATATTCACTTAATTTTACTATAACTTCAGGTGAATCATAATCTAAGTATGGGTACATCTTTTTCGTTTTCTCTAATGTTTTTCCCATAGAGGTCGAATAAGTTAATCCTGGGTCAATATATATATTTAAAGTAGTTTGATCTTTTAAATACTTATCTTCGTCTATATTCAATTCTTTTAATGTTTCAGAAATGGTTTTATAACTTGACTCTAACTGTTTGTCGGTATAACCATATTCTTCTTGTAACTCTTTGGGAATATTTCTTTTTTTCATTAATTCAATATCAGCTGGTGCTAATTCTATTAAGTTGGCTGTCATTGAATTTTTAATTGATAATGAACTAGATAATACACATATTGTTACAAATAGCATTAAACATATGATAGTCATTGAAAAAACTGTAGTGTTTATCTTGCTGCTTATTTGTCTTAAAATAAAACTATTTAGCCCTCTATAATAAACAGAATGAATCATTTGTACAATTTTTAATATCAATCCTGATAAGGACCAAAATAACAAGAAGGTTGAGGCTACCCCAAGTAAAATAATATTTCCTAATTCTTTTACAGTCAAAGCATTAGTGCCGTCTGGTACTGATACCCTATAATAACAATAGGATAAAATACCAACTGCTGCTAGGAACATAATGGTACAAATAACTGGACTCTTCATCTTTATTTTTTCAGAGCGTTTATTAGCATTGATTAAATCAATTAATTTACAACGACTGATTTGGATAGTATTAAATAACATAACTAATAAGTACATGATTCCAAAATAACAACACGTTTTTAGTAATGCCTTTTTTGAAAAAATAAAAGCAAATTTAGTCATGTCTGCTTCAAACATGTTAGCAACTACCAAACTCATTAATTGTGATAATACTATTCCTAAGCCTAATCCTGCTACTAAAGATAACATACCAATAATTATTGTTTCAATGAATAAAATCATTGATATCTTTCTTTTCCCCATTCCAAGAGTCATATAAATAGCAAATTCTTTATTTCTTCTCTTAATTAAGAATCTAGATGCATAGATAATTAGAAAACCTAAAATAAAAGATACAAATATACTGACTGCTGATAAAGATTGTGTCATTAATTTAATAATTTCATAGGTTGATTCTTTTGTTTGTAATAATACGGTTTGACTATCTATTGCGTTAAATACATAAAAAATAGCAACACCTAAAATAAGAGTAAAAAAGTATATTGTGTAATCTTTAAAACTTTTCTTAATATTTTTTAGGGATAATTTATAAAGCATCGTTTAAATCCCCTCCAAGTAATGTTACTACGTCAATAATTTTATCAAAGAATTCTTTTCTTGTTGATGCTCCTTTTCTTATTTCATTAAAGATTTTTCCGTCTTTGATAAAGATAACACGTGTTGCATAACTAGCCGTAAAAGCGTCATGAGTGACCATTAAAATAGTGGCTTTAATTTCTTTATTTAAGTGATTAAAACTTTCTAATAACATTTTTGAAGATTTAGAGTCCAATGCTCCTGTTGGTTCATCTGCAAGTACTAATTTGGGATTTGTTATAATCGCTCTTGCGGATGCTATTCGTTGACGCTGCCCTCCACTCATTTGATATGGGTATTTTTGTAAAATTTCTTGAATATCTAACTTTCTTGCTACTTCATTTACTCTTTTAGCAATTTCATTTGCTTTTACATTTTGAATTGATAATGCTAGAGCAATATTTTCATAAGCTGTTAGTGTATCTAATAAGTTAAAATCTTGAAATATAAATCCTAATTCATGACTTCTGTACTTATTTAGTTTATCACCTTTTAATTTTGTAATATCTTCACTATCTACATAGATATGTCCTGCTGTTACTCTATCAATTGTTGAAATACAGTTTAGCAGAGTTGTTTTACCAGAGCCACTGGCTCCCATAATAGCAACAAATTCACCTTCCTCTACATCAAAAGAAATACCATCGATAGCTTTTGTTAAATTTGATCTATTACCATAGTATTTTTCAATATTATCGATTTGTAGTATTTTTTTCATAGTTTTTTCTCCTTTCATGCTTTCATTATAAGTTAAACTATGTTTTTAGTCGTTAGTTTAATCTTACAGAATATTACAGTTTTGTAATGTATTGGAGGAAGAAAGTTAATCTTTTCTTTTTTATTATATACTAAGTTTCACTTATCTTCCACATTCCATTCACTTTTATTTCACAATTAAAACATATACTTTTTTCGGAAAGGAGATATTATGATTATTGTAAAAAATGCGTTTCGTAATATGATACGCAATAAAGGTAGAAATCTTTTAATTGGTATTATTATTACAATTATAACGTTATGCACATGTATTGCTTTAGCTATTCATCAAGCTGGGAGTAATTTAGTTCAAACATATAAAGAAACAAATCCTCTTTCTATTACTTTTTCTTTAGACATGAATGAACTACGAAGTGCAAGTGATGATGAAAAGAATGAATTTTCATCTCTTACAGTAGAAGATGTAAAAAATTATGGTAACAGTGATTTGGTTAAAGATTACTATTACACTATAGAAGCTAGCCTTTCGTCAGAGGAAGTTGATGCAGTTAACGATAATGTTCGCCCTGCTAAAGAGAATGAAAATCCACCTGAAGATATTGTAGATGAAAATAACGGTCATGGAAAAGGTATGGGAAATATTGGAGATTTTCGTATTACTGCTTATTCTAACTTTGCCTATTTAAACGATTTTACTGATGGCAATAAAAAAATAGTTGACGGAACTATGGTCTCTGGTGATAGTGATGATAATGAAATAGTAATTTCTGAAAGTTTGGCAGAAGATAATGATATTAAAGTTGGAGATGAAGTTTCCTTTTATCTTCCTGAAGATGAAGATACTTCTTATACCTTTACAGTTGTAGGTATTTTCGAGGATGTTAATTCTGATAATACTTCCAACTTTATGGAAATGAATGCTTTGAACTCTTCTAATCAAATTTATGCTAATATTACTACAGTTGAACAAATATTGAATGATCAAGGAGATGATAATAGTAAATTAGTGGCTACTAATGGTTTAAATGCAGTTTTTTATCTATATAATAATGATGATTTAGAACAATTCGAAAAAGAAGTTCAAGATAAAGGTTTATCTACTTATTATAGTGTTACTACTAATGAAGATGAAATTAGTCAACAACTACAACCTATCCAAAATATTGTTAGTTTTTCTATTCAGTTTTTAATTGTTATTTTAATTATTGGAGTTGTAGTATTAACTATAATTAATTTTTTAAATATTCGAGATAGAAAATATGAAATTGGTGTTTTAAGAGCTATAGGTATGAGTAAACTTATGGTATCCACTCAGTTAATTTTAGAGATTTTCTTTGTTGCTTTCATTTCTTTAATGATAGGAACTACTAGTGGTACATTACTTGCACAGCCAGTTACTAATAAAGTGTTAGAAAATGAAGTTGCATCTTATACAGAATCTGTTTCTAATACACAGACTAACTTTGGTGGCAATGGTTTCAGTCGACCATCTCAGGATATATCTGGCAATGAAAATGATACACCTGGAAATAGACCTGATGGTGACATTCCTAACAATATGAAAAAACCAACACAGCAAGTTACTAATTATGTGGATTCTCTTACTGTTCATATTAGTGTAATAACTATAATAGAATTATTGGATATTAGTCTTTTGCTTATTGTTGGCAGTAGTATTGTTGCTTGTTTATTTGTTAATAAATATAATCCTAATGCCATTTTACAAAATAGAAACTAGGAGGTGAAAAATGGGCGCTATTATACAAACTAAAAACTTAAGTTTTTCTTATGATAATATGCATACTGTATTGAAAGATATTAATTTAGAATTTTTTTCTGGTAAGGTGTATGGTATTTTTGGACGAAGTGGAGCTGGAAAAAGTACTCTACTTTCTTTACTAGCTGGATTAGAAACAATAAATGAAAATCAAATATTTTATAAAGATATTGATTTATCTAGTCTAAATCTAGATCGTTATCGTTCACATGATATTGGAATTGTTTTTCAATCTTATAATTTATTACCACAATTAACTGCCGTGGAAAATGTCTGTTTATCTATTGAATTAAATAATCCTAAAAATAAAGACAAAATAAAAAAGGCTAAAGGATTGTTACGAAAAGTTGGTATTAGGGAAGAATTATTTAACCATAAAATCTTGAAACTATCTGGTGGAGAACAACAAAGAGTTGCTATTGCCAGAGCATTGTCTTATGATGCAGATATTATATTAGCTGATGAACCAACTGGTAACTTAGACCCAGAAACTGAAGAAGAAATTATTAAACTTTTTTTAAATGTTGCTCATAAGGAGAATAAATGTGTTATTATTATTTCTCATTCTAGAGAAGTAAAAAAACATGTTGATGTGTGTTATCAGCTGATAAACGGTCGGGTTACTATATAAAATCAAATAAAAAAGGATTGTAATCTATAATTTGCAAGTTACAATCCTTTTTTATTATTAGCAAATATCTTATTTAGCATAGCATTTATTTGTTCAAAACCAATTATAAATTTTGTATTTCATTTTATAGTTATATTATAACTAAGATTTATTTTTTTATGAGTGATTTGATTTTTTGATAATTGTTTGTAATATAATTAAGTTCTTCTTGTTTATCTAGAATACGCCCTTTTGCATTAACAATGGGGATGTCAAATTTATGCTCTAAAAGTATTTTTGTTATCCTTTCTACTTCTTGGTATTGTTCAGTTATGACTAATTCAGGTTGATTTAGTAGTAAAAGTAATTCTTGTGTTAATTTTTCGTTTTCTTTTTTGCAAATTTCTTTAATGATGGGATCCGTTTCTCGTAAATTAGTTAGGTATCTTTTTATATATTCAAAAGGAAAATCCTTTGGATAATAAATTGCTCTAGCTAAAGTTAGAGAAACTTTTGTGGAGAGAAGCACTTCATTATTAAGCATACATGATTTAAATGCAAGTTCTTGCCCTTTTAATACATTCTCATCAAACATAAAAGCCATTTTATCAGCTATTTCCTCACTGAAAGCAGAAAATTCACTAGATCTACTGGTAATAGATTGTGATACTATAGTATTATCTGTTAATGCTAAATGGACATATGGGCTCCCTCTGTCATTGACATAAAATTTATTTTGATACTCTATAGGAATTTGACTCTTAACGTCTTTTCCTGGAAATATATAGCCTGTTTCTAAAAAGCATTTTAGGCGATTATAGTCAGCTGTTTTGCTGTCATCTGCTTGGTATATTGATCCAATTGCATGAAATAAATAATAACGTAAATCTAATGTTTTCATCTAATCTTCCTTGTCATCAAATTTATAAAAATTATTTTTATAAATTGTAATTATAACTTTTGTATATTTTCCTTCTTCTGATATAACCTGTATCTTATGCCCCAATTTATTACATAGTTTTTTACATAAATATAAGCCCATTCCTGTTGATTTAATACTTGATTTCCTACCATTATTACCAGTAAATGTTTTTTCAAATATACGAGGCAAGTCACTTGTGGAAATACCTAAGCCATTGTCGTAAATGATAAGGCTTATTTTGTCATTTTCTTCCTTTGAAACAATTTTAATATATGGTCTTTGTTTTTTACAGTATTTAATACTATTATCTATCACTTGATTAATCATAAATTCCAGCCATTTTGAATCGGTTAATACTGATACACTTATATCGCTTACGATTAAATCTATTTTCTTTTCTAATAAAAGGTCTTTATTTTTTAATGCTACATTACTAATAACTTTTGATAAGGATACTTCTTTGATTAAATAATCATTTTCTGCATTTTCACTACGTACATAATATAGAATTTGCTCTAAATAATTATCTAACCTAGTTAATTGCTCTAAAAGTTTTTTATTTTGTTCTGGATTTCTATTGTGTAACATTAATATAAGTGATGATACAGGAAGTTTTACTTCATGAATCCATAGCTCTACATATTCTTTAAAGTCTTGGGTTCTGGACTTATATTTATTAATTCTTTCAATCATTGATTTATCAATTTCATATAAAGAATTAGTTAATATTTTTCCTTCTAGAAAAGATGGTTCATCTAGCAATTCAGTAATTAAGTATTTTTGATCTAGTTTTTCTAGCTTTTCTTTAAAGCTATTATAAAATGCTTTTTTTATATAGTAATCAATTAGTAACTCTATTATTATTCCTATCATATAGACTAGGGAAATTGCTATAGTAGCTTCTTTATTTACCTTAAAAGCTAACAGTATTAATAATATTATTATATATATAATTATTTCTATTACTAGTAACCAACTTTTATCTTTTATATATTCTTTTTCATTCATGTAAAATATACCCCTGCCCTTTTCTTGTTTCTATTGCATCTTGGTATCCTATTTCTTTTAATTTGGCTCTTAGTCTCGAAATATTTACAGTTAAGGCATTATCATTAATATATTCATTATTGTTCCATAAATCAGTCATTAATTCATCTCTCGTTACAATCTTATGTTGATTATAAAGTAAGTATAAAAATATAATCATTTCGTTTTTAGTTAGAATTATTTCGTCTTGTTCTTTTTTTAAAACACCTTTTTGTGGTATTACTTCTAAATCTCTATAAAATTTTTTTTCATTTGTTTTATTACTTCGATTTAAAACTGCACCTATTCTTAAAAGTAAAATAGTAGGATTATATGGTTTTGTGATATAATCGTCTGCACCATAAGACATAGATAATACTTCATCTGCTTCGCTATTTTTACTGGTTACCATAATAATTGGTATATTCATTTCTTTTCTGATTTGTTGTAGTAATATTTCTCCATTTGTTTTTGGTAGATTAATATCTAGCAGGATTAAGTTTGGCTTTTCTTTTTTTAGTTGATCTAAAATATTTGAAAAATCTTCTGTTATACCTACGATGTAGCCTGCGTTTTCTAACATTTCTTTTAATTCACTAGCAATAGATAAATCATCTTCGATTATTTTTATTTTTTGCATATTATCGCCTCACCTGATACATTTATTTTATCATAAAATATAAGAAAGAGATGAAAAACATCTTCTTTAGTTTTTATTGCTTATTAATATTTTCTTTTTATTAGTAATATTTTTATTTACTTTATTATACTTATATTAGAGGTGTTTTATGGAAGTAAAAGGATTAAAAATAGCTCATCGTGGAATTTTTGATAATAAAGAAATACCAGAAAACTCACTTTCAGCATTTAGGAAAGCAAGATCTTTAGGGATACCAATCGAGTTTGATGTTCAAGTCACTAAGGATAATATAGTTGTTGTATTTCATGATATTAGTTTAAAAAGAATGTGTAATATTAATGGATATGTTGAAGATTACACTTATAAAGAGTTAAAAGACTTTTTTCTTTTAAATACTAGTGAATATATTCCAACTTTAGATGAAGTCTTAAGTCTAATAAAAGGACAAGTACTTATCGATATTGAATTGAAACAAACTAATAATTATAAAAACTTATGTAATATGGTTTTAAAACAATTAAAAAAGTATCCTGGAGAAGTTCTTTTAAAATCATTTCACCCTAATATCGTTCGATACTTAAAAAAGAAAAGTAATTTTTTGGTTGGTTTATTACTTACTGATTACCCTGCTTCTAAACTTTATAGTTATCTTATTAGTTCTTCTTTTTTTATTCGTTATTGTAATCCTGATTTTATTGCCGTAAATAAAAAAATAATTAAAAAGAAAAGAATACAAAGATGGAGAGTAAAAAAAATCCTTTTTGTGTGGACTATATATGATAGTAAAGAACTTCAGCTTTTTTTGCCTTATGCAGATAATTATCTATGTAATAACTTGCCTTATAAAAAATAAAAGATAATTGATTATCTTCAGGCTGTTGATAAGTGGGCATATTAATACAAATCATTTGTCTTTTTTTATATTTTATAATAAAATATTGGACAACTAACTATCTATAATATAGTTTTGTACTGTGTATAATAGTATAATAAGATTTGTTTCAAATTTATACACGCATAAAGAAGGGTTAATTCTTGATGAACTTTTTCTTTTTTCTAAAGTATTGTAATTTTAAGTTCATATTTGATCTTGTAAAAATGCATCTAAATTGCTTTCTATACAATTACTAACAATATATAAAGAATAGTTTTGTGATAATATTTTTATTACTTTTTGTAATCCCTTATATAATTTGGCTTCATGTTTTTTTAAATATAGAGAATTTTCTTCAATTGCTTCTTTTGTATATTTTTCTCTTTCACTTTTACTTAAATAGCTATAGTACTTTTTAGCAGTTTTTTCAAACGTTAGTCCCATACAACTCATTATGTCATCTTTAGTTATTTCTTTGTGTCTTTTTTTTATTTCTTTTAGGGTTTCTATAGTACTATCTAAAGCATTCCATAAAGTGCCATCCAAATCAAAAATAATACTATCTATATTATACATTTTCTTCTCCTATAATATAATCTCTTCATTATCATTTGGAATGATTAAGTTTTTAATAGGGTTATTTATAGCTACTTTTCTAGCACTATTATGCATATGAGTTGCAATAATTTTTTTATTTTGATATTTATTACAAATGTCTTTAATATTTAAATACCCCATATGAGATTTATTTCCTTCATCCTTTAGGCTCATATCCAATATAGAAATATCAGATTGCTCTACTATTTTTTCAATGGCTGAACAGTAGCATGAATCTCCAGAAATTCCTATTTTCTTACCATCCTTATGTATAATATACCCAAAGGATGGTTTTATTTTCCCATGTTTCACATTTTTTGATTCAATTAAATATTCTCCTAAATGAATATTATTTCTACCTTTATGTTCAATAAATTCTATATTAATACAATTCATCACTTTACGAAAATCATAGGGAAAGCCTATTCGGAATAAAGCTTTTAATTTTTTTATAGTGCCATAAGGACAGATAATCTTAACTAGTGTCTTATCGTGATTAAAATATTTGCCTAACATTAAGAATGGTAAATCAAAAAAGTGATCACCATGTAAATGCGTAATTATAATAGTATCTATTTTTAAGATATCATAATTTAAGTTTTTTAAATGCTTGATGATGCCATTCGGTACATCAACTAAAATATGTTCATCTATTAAGCAAGATGCACTCATAGCATCAGCACCTATAGAACCACTACCAATAATATTTATTTTCATACTACCACCTATTTTCTTTATTACAATAATAGTATACCAAAAGATGAAATAAAAATCTTAAAAAATATCACTAGTTATATTCTCTTGAATAAAAAGGTAGAAAATAGATTGTTGTGTTTATTCTATTATTCTACCTTTTGTATTTTTTATAATAATATGATGTGTGTTAACTTAATTTATCATATTCTTCATTACTTACTGGTTCACACCATTCATTTTTAGTCTCTTCTCCTGGTACTTCTATAGCTATGTGGCTAAACCAAGAATCTTTTTTTGCTCCGTGCCAATGTTTTATATTAGCTGGGATGGTTATTACTGTTCCTGGTTTCAAGGAAATTGGTTCTTTTCCTTCTTCTTGATACCACCCTTCTCCTGCGGTACAAATTAAAATTTGTCCACCACCATTTTTAGCATGGTGAATATGCCAATTGTTTCTACATCCTGGTTCAAATGTTACATTTGCCAAAAACAGATTACAGTTTTTAATATCTGTTAATGGGTTTAGATAACTATTTCCTATAAAATATTGTGCATAGTCATTATTAGGTTCTCCTAGACCAAATATATTTACTTTAGCAAAATCATTTTTATCTTTCATTTTTTTCTCCTTTAATTTAGTTTTTCTAAGCAATTATCTATTTTCTGCCAAGGTGTTAAAATTTTATTATTCTCTTCTCTATCGAATGAAAATACTATATCTAACTCTCCTTTTATATTAGAATTCGGTAATAATTCTTTGTAATCTTTAAAACAATGACCTATCCAACCAGCATTTGTTGCTGTTACTATAATGTCTTTTCTGGATAAATCATATTCTCTTAAGAATCTTTTCATAACTGGGTTAATTCCATACCACCAAGTACTGGTAATTAATACTATTTTTTTATATTTAGTTAAGTCTTTATCAATATTTTCTATTTCTACGTCTCTTTTAATACTATTATTTTGCCATTCTTCTATAACTTTTTCATAGTCGCTTGAAAATGGTGTTTTGGGGTGTAGTTCTAATATATCTGCATTTAATTTTTCTTGGGCATATTTTGCTATCTTTCGACTATTTCCTGTGTAACTATAATATATTACTAAGATATCTGACATAAATTTCACCTACTTACTTTCATATAATTTTTCTTCTAGTTTATCTATAAAAACTTTTAAACTTTGAAATATCACCATTGGAATAAGAATAAAAAATAACTGCTAAATTCTTATTTTGAAACTTTTTTATAATAATATTTTAGCACTTTTTTCATATACTATTTACTCTCTTCATATATCTTTTTAGCTATTCTAAATGTTGCCCAAGCATTTGGCCATCCTGCATAAAAAGCTGCATGTGTGATAATTTCAGACATTTCTTCTTGAGAAATTCCGTTTTTCTTGGCATTTAATAAATGTGTTTGTAAGCTAGAATCTAAAATTCCCTTACTCATTAATGCTACTACAGTAATTAAAGAACGGTCTCTTAATGATAATTTATCTTCTCTTGACCATACTTCTCCAAATAATATATCATCATTTAACTCGGCAAATTTTGGAGCAAATTCACCTAACTGGTTTCTTCCAGCTGTTTGTTTTATCATATTCATCTTCCTTTCTCTTTTTATTATAATTCTTAAAGTCTACTTTAAGTCAATATTTTTTGTTTTATCTAGTTATTAGCTCATTTCTTTTTTTTTTAACTTCATATGATATTATGAAAGGAGGAAATATGGAAAATAATAATGAATTAAATGATATTTTATCTACTGATGAATGTTGTAATGATGAATGTCTTTGCCGGGTGATAGATTGCCTATGTAAAAACAGACAAGGTCCTACTGGACCAACTGGTCCCACTGGTCCTGCTGGATGCTGTGGAGATACAGGTGCGACTGGAGCAACAGGACCTCAAGGTAGAACGGGTGATACAGGAATTCAAGGTCCTACTGGACCTAGAGGAGCTACTGGGCCTACAGGTGCAACAGGAACTCAGGGTGTAACTGGTCCTACTGGAGCTACTGGTGCAACCGGTCCTCAAGGTGTAACTGGCCCTACTGGAGCTACTGGAGCAATAGGTCCCACTGGTCCTGCTGGTACCCCTGCTATTCCTTTAGATAGTTATGCAATGGTACACGATGAGACAGATTCTACTGTTGCAAACCAACAACCAGTTTTATTTCAAACTACTAATATTTCTAATAAAATATCTTACAATCCAGCAACAGGTGACTTCTCTATTCCAGAAAAGGGTATTTATATTATACATTGGTGGATTAATGTTCGACACACTGATAAGAATGTCAGTTGTGAACCTCGAGCTTTAGGTATCGAGCTTCATCAATTCTGGCCTAATGATGTTTTAATTGCTCATTCATCTACACATAATAAACTTACATCTTGTGATACAGGAACAATTAATGGTAATGCCATTTTCGAGGCTATGCCTGGAGCAAGTTACCGTTTTATTAATACTTCAGGACTTGATATTAGTTTAGTACCTAATGATCTATATTCAGCTGCTGTTTCTATTACTAGAATAGTGTAATCTTTTAAAGGGAGCTTATTGCTCCCTTTATTGTGCTTCTGTTTTAACTGGTAGTAATGCTGCACCAATAATGCCAGCATCATTATAATATGGACTAATAAATATATTAAAATCTGGTAAAATTGTTCGTAGCTGCTGTATGTAATATTTATGATAGAAAGAAAAACTCCCTCCAATACAAATATTGTTAATTGGTAGTTCCTTGTCTATCTTTTCTATTCCAACTTTGAAGTTTTTAATATAATCCATTAATATCCCATAATTTTCATTAATATTTTGAAAAAAAGTTTCTTCAGATTTTTTTTGCCTCATCAATAACTTTTTAAAACTAGAAATATATTTATCGTGTTTTGTATTAGAAATTCTATTTGTCTTTAAAATCTTCCAAATAATAAAATCTGGTGCTATTGTTATATTTTTACCTGTTTTTCTTACAATAGAGAACCCTACTCCAGTACCTATTGTAATCATTAAAAACTCTGTTTCTTGCCTAATACTCATAGTTCCAATAGCAGCACAGTTAGCATCGTTTTCAATATACACAGGACAATTGTATTTTTTTAATACTTTATTAAACTCTATTTTTCCAACCACTAAAGCTGTAGAGCCGTAAAAAATTCCATTTTTGGAATCTACCCCTCCAGGACAACCTATTCCTATTTTTTTAATTTTTCTATTTTCTATAAAAGAATCAATATTTTTTACTAAATATTTAATATATGTGTTAGTTGATTTTTTTGTTGTTAAATAATTCCAAATTTTTGATGGTCTATTATATTTTATATATTTCTTTTTTATAAGCTTTTTGGAAACAGAATCATATAGTCCTAAACCAATATGACTTGCACCTATATCTATTCCTAAAGCAAGCATATAATGTTAATTCACTTCCTTTATCTGATTGTTAACTTAGATATTGATTATATTTATAATTAATAGAATTTATAGTTATTTTCTATTATTTTTCTTTTTTTACTTTTTTTGTTTGTTGTTGTTTTCATAAATGATTGCTTCATATAATAAATCTACTAGATGATTGCTAGGTTCTAGATTATATTTTTTTATAATTTTATTAAAAACATTGTAAGAATGCTCCATGTTCAGATATGGATAAATTAATTCTTTTTTATTATCAAGTTCTTTTAAATAGTCTAAAGTATATGATTGTTCTATAATTAATAAAGGAAAATCTTTTGCCCATGATTTAAATTTTTCTGGGATGAAATTGGGATTATCTACGTAAGTGAATGCTTTTTTATCATATTGGATTACTTTTTTTAGTTCTTCATTTTCAATTAATTCGTCTTTTACTCTATAATCAAACCGATCTAATAATTTTAATCCTTCTAATTTTAAGGCTGATATCTGTGCGATAATTCCCTTTTCTTCTTTAGAATGTGTTGGTATTATTTCTACAATAATATATTTATCTTTTTCTAAGTTCATTTTGACCATCCTTTTCTTTATATTATTATACTTCCTTGTTTTTTACTTAAAAATATCTTTGGAGTTTGATAAATATTCACACTTTCTGTTACATAAAAGTAAGTTTTTATATATTCGATAATATTATATTTGAACTTTTATAGTCAAATTTTGCTTTTTCTAAAATAATATAGATGTGCTAATATATTTGAGTTCTATTTTTTATTGTATACAGTTTTTTATTTTGCCAAAGAATTATATTCATTTATAAATGTTTCAATTATATTTGTAATATCACTTGGATATGTTAATCCTTTATACTCACTATTTTCCTTTTTAGTAGTTTTTGCAATATTGGTTCTAAAATTATAATTAAATATATCAGCAAAAAACTCTCTCGAATTAGAAAACTTATCAGTTCGTAAATTATTGTTTCCACTATTATTATATTTATTATATAAAGTGATTAAATTGGGGTTACTTGAAAAATTTGATGCTCCTGATAATTTAGCGTAACGGTAATCTACAGCATGGCCTAATTCATGACCATATACATCATTTGATTTATAATCGCAATTAATATGTATTACATTTGTTATTCCATTCGCATAGGTAAGTCCAACACTAGACGTACCAGTTGCCTCATTATAACTGGAAGTTGTCATTGCATAAATGGCTCTTGTAGCATCTCGCAGCTTTGCTGGGGTTTCTTTAACATCATTTTGTAATGTTTCAGCAAAAGAGAATGAACAGCCTTTTTCAATGTATACTTTAGTGTTTCCGTATATAAAACTCATTAATACACCTTTTTTTAATTTACTAGTATTTGTCGTTGGATCAGGTCCTGTTACTCTAACATCAAACGAAGTAGTAGCTCCTGAAGATGAGGTAGCAGTTATAGTGGCGGTACCTGATCCTACTGTATATATTTTATCATTATAAATAACCATAACATTTTCATTAGATGAAGTTACCGTATAAGTATCTGTTGCTGGCTTAACCTCTATATTCAAAAAAGCACTATATCCCCCAGTTTTCCAATCGATTTTAGAATAATCCGTCATAGTTATTTTGGGTTTTTCTTTAGTTATTGCGTATAATATCTTGTTTTGTGTTATCGTGATAGTTTGATTAACTTTGTATGTTGCATTTTGTGATTGTGGGTTGTCTGACCAGCCAATTACTTCATAGCCATTTTTGGCTACTATACTTGGTAATGTCACCTCACAGCTAGCATTTGATGTTACACAACTTACCTTTGTCTTTTCAATACTCTGTGCATTATTTTTATTTAACGTTACTATAAATTCCTTTGTTGAATCAATTTTTTTGATTATTGCATATAGAGTTTTGTTTGAAGATATATTTATGGATTGATTAACGTCATACTCTGCATTGTCATCATTTTTCTTGCTACTCCATCCTATTACTTCATATCCTTTTGGTGCTATTATATTCGGTAGTTTTACGGAACATTGATTTGTTGTTGTAACACAACTTATCTTTGTTTTTTCAATGCTTTGTGCATTATTTTTATTAAAAGTAACTGTGTATTTTTTTTGTGTTTTTGAAGCTATTTTTTTTAATATTGGATAATAGGTATTATTTCCGTTTATTAAAATGTCATCTCCTGGTTTAAATATTATTCCTGTTCCATTAGGATTTTCACTCCATCCTTCAACCTCGTATCCGCTTGGTGGCGTAATTGATGGTGCTCTTACTGAACAAGTTAAAAAAATTGTCTCACAACTTTCACTAGTACTTCCTATTGAATTTGCATTCCCGTTGCTAAATGTTGCTGTCAACGTTTTCTTTGATGAACTTTCAGTTTTACCTTCGTAGGTTAAAGTCAAATATTCTTTTGTTTGGTTCGTACAATTTTGGTCTGAATATATTACCCATTTACCAACATTTAATTCGGAATCAATAATCATTGTTGTTTTATCAATATAATTATTAATCATTTTAGTACAAACTGATTCTGTTTGCTTAATTCCATTTTTATATGTCATCCATTTGTAATAATAGTCTATATCTCCGTGAATTTTAAATTTAGCTTCAAAATTAACTTCTGTTCCAATATTTTGTGTCAAGTCCGTAGTTTTATTATTTACTGATATAGTTGGAGCTATGTTAGTATCTATTTTTTTTTGTTTTTTTTCTTTACCCATAAAAATAAAATAACAAAATATTCCTATTCCCAATATACTTATAATTGCTACTAGGAAAATTATGTTTTTTTTCTTTGTTTTTTTTCCATTTTATTGATTTCCTTCTTCGCTATTTTTCTATGCATAGAATAACATGCAATAATTTTACTGTCAACCATTTTTAGTAATAAAAATATAATTGGGAATATTAAGCGTCTACATATTTTTTCTAACATGTAAGTTTTATACATTTAATAATGTATTAGAATTATTATATCTAAATATTACAGTTGTAAGCTTACAATAAAATACAGAAATAGATAGATTAGCTTTGAACATATAATAAAAGAGAATAAGAAGAAAAGGTAAATTTAAAAGATTAGCTGAATAAGTATGATAGTCAATATCGATAAAACGACAAAAAAAGCCTTGAAACCCTTTAATTACAAGACTTTTTACTATCAATAATGGCGTCCTTGGGCAGATTCGAACTGCCGGCTTTTCGCTTAGGAGGCGAATACTCTATCCTACTGAGTTACAAGGACATGTTAGCCTTATAATATAAGGCTTTTTTTCAATTCATAATCTCTTACTTACGAGTTGATTGCACTATCAAATTGTGCTACAGACATATACATCTTAATTTTAACATATTTTTTAAACTAAAGTTATCTTTTTTTATTGTTTTAAAAAATTATTGTTTTTATTAATTGAATCTTTTCCCATATTAGTAATTTTAATCAAAGTAATTTTATTGCTTTTTACAATTAAAACCGTTTTGTTTATAAGCTTCTTTTAAGTCATCAATGTTTACTTTTCCGTTTTTAATTAATTGGCTATTCCCTTCATCAATTTTTATCAGCATATCTGTATCAATTTTATCATAATTAATAATAGTTGTGCTAGTTAATGTTTTTCCTTTTATCTCAATTTCATTTTTATAATATTTTAAGTTTTTATATGGTTCATATAATTCTGCTAATTTTTCTTCGTAGGTATTTAAATAATCTTTATCTTCTACTGTGACTTGATCTGTCGATTTTAATATCTTCACAATATTATTTTTATAATCTGCTTTATACACTGATTTTAATTTAATTCCATCTGTCGGATAGGAAGACATTGTACATGTCATTGTTCCTGTTTCTGGATTACATCCAGTACAGCAGATTGTTATAAATAATATCATAAATATACTTAAAATAATTTTGTTTTTTCTCATATTATACTTCCTGAATTACTGTGATAATCATTGGTTTAGAACCTGTTTCTTGATAGAAAAATTTTCCTAGATAATCTCTTACTTCATTTTTTATTTTTGCATAATCAACTCTTTTAGTATTTTTCTCTATATTGGATTCTATTGATTCTTTTGCTAATACTTTAGTTTGTTCTAATAAATCTTGACTTTCTTTTACATAAACAAATCCTCTAGTTAAGATTTCTGGTCCACCTAAAATATCTTTTGTTTGTTTATCTAATGTGCAACTGATAATAACAATACCATTTTCGCCTAACATTTCACGATCTTTTAATACCAAATCTCCAATATCTCCTTGACTTTTTCCATCAATTAAAATTTGGTCTACTTCAATATGTTCTTTGGCGTCTGTAAGATGTCCTTTAATGAATTCTACAACATCCCCATTTTCTTTTAAAATTATATTTTCTCTTGGAATTCCTATTTGTTCAGCAACCTCAGCATTGGCATATTGATTTCGGTACTCCCCTTTTACTGGAAAATAATATTTTGGACTCATTAAGTTAATCATTAACATCAAGTCTTCACGAGATGCATGATGTAATAGATGCTTTTTGCTTGATAAACTAACAGCGTTTGCGCCAAGCATAGCAATTTCATCCATAATAAGTGCCGATCTTTTTTCAATACCTGGATATGCAGGTTCTGTTATAAATATCGTATCTGTTTCTTTGATTTTTATATACTTATCAAATCCTTTAATAATTCTTTCTAGATTATTAAAAGGTTTTTCTTTTTCATCAGATATTAAGATAACTGTATCTTTATTTTCTAAATCAGATAGTGTTCCTATTCTGCTCTTGTCCACTGTTAAATATCCTTCTGCTACGGCTTTATTAATCATATCTTGTAATCCTTTGCCCATAATTACCATTTTTCTATGAGTTTTAGATACTTCATTAAATATTTCTTGAATACGGTAAAAGTGAGCTGGGAATATTGTTGCTATAATTCTATTTGGATTTTTAGCTAACACTTCTCGAATAAAACCAGCAACTCGATTGTTAGGAGATGTATGTCCTTCTTTTTCTGCATAGAACGATTCGGCCATTAAACATAAAACTCCTTGTTTTCCCACATAAGCAAGTTTTCCTATATCTGTCTTATAAGCCCCTTGCATAGTAGCATCAAATACAAAGTCTCCGGTATAAACGATTGCACCATCTGGTGTATATAAAACGAAACATAATGCATCTGGAATAGAATGTGTTACACTAATTGGAAAAATAGAGTTTTTTCCAAAGTTTATTTTAGTATGGGGTTTTATTTCTTTTAAATTTGCCTTTTTTAATTGATTTGGTTCTAAGTCATTTTTTACCATTTCAAGTGTTAATTTTGTCCCATATACTGGAACGTTTGGAATTTGTTCTAATATATCAGGTACAGCTCCCATGTTACTTTCGTGACCGTGGGTCAAGAATATACCCTTAATATTTTTTTTGTGTTTTATTAAATAATCAAAGTTAGGAATAATATAATCTATTCCTAAATTTAAATCATTATCATATTTTAAACCGGCATCAAAAACAAAAATATCTTTATCTACGTTAACGATATATAAATTTTTCCCATTTTCGTTTAATCCACCTAAACTAAATATTTTAATTTTACTCATTTAACTTCTCCTTTCTGTTTTATTAAAAGCTATTTCACTTTTTTAGAGTAGAGTTATTGTATCATATTTTTTATTTTTTTCCAAGTTAGATTGCTAGTTTTTCTAAAGCGGCTTTAGCTGCTTCTTGTTCTGCTTCCTTTTTTGAACCTCCAATCCCCGTTCCGTAAATTATGTCATCAATCTTTACTTGTACTGTAAATTCTCGATTATGAGCTGGGCCTTGTTCTCTTATTAATTCATAATGCAAACTTTTTTGGGTTGTTTGTACATGTTCTTGTAAAACACTTTTATAATCACTAAAGAATGTAATATTAGGATCTTCAATATACGGAACAATTATATTTAGTACTGTTCTTCTAGCAGTTGCATATCCTAAATCTAAATAAATTGCTCCTATCAAGGCTTCAAATATATCTGCAACGATTGTTTTTTTAAATTTGCCACCTTCTTTTTCTTCACCATGCCCTACTTTTATATATTTATTTAAACCTAATGACATAGAATATTCATACAGTGCGTTTTCACAAACGTAACTAGCACGTACTTTGGTCATTTCTCCTTCATTTTCTTTTTTATTTGAATATAAGTAATCCGCTACTACTAAATCTACAACAGCATCTCCTAGGAATTCTAATCGTTCATAATCTTGCTTTGCTTTATGTTCATTTGCATAGGAACTGTGAGAAAATGCTGTGTTATATAGTTTTTCTTGTTTGGGGTTTATTTTAAGTTTTTCAAATAGTTCATTCATATAATCACCATTATAAGTATAACAAAAAACTAAAAATTAGTATACTTATAATTGATATTTTATACTGTTTATAGTAAAATGAAATATGTAATAAAGGTACTGGGTGATGATATGAAAAGGATTTTGATTAACCTTATACATTTGTACCAAAAAATACCTGGAAAATTCCATAACTATTGTAGATTTACTCCAACTTGCTCTAATTACATGATAGAAGCAATAGAGACTCATGGTGTTTGTTATGGTCTTTATCTAGGAATATGTAGAGTTTTTAGGTGCCATCCTTTTAGTAAATTTGGTTATGATCCAGTTCCTAAAGTAAGGAGAAAAAGAATGAAGAGCAAAAAGTTATTATTGTTATTTATATTATTTGTCACTGCAATTTTCGCAACAACGGGCTGTAAGCAAGATGATATGGATGATATACAAATTTTAGTTACTAATTATCCTAATGAATATATCACAGAAAAATTATATGGGGATCACTCAAGTATTACAGCTGTTTATCCTGATGGAGTTGATACTGATAAATATAAAATTAGTGATAAACAGAAAAAAGATTTTAGTCAATATGATTTGTTTATTTATAATGGATTAATTAAAAAAGAGAGTAATTTGGCTTTTGATTTGCTCGATTTGAACCCAAATTTAAAAATTATAGATACTGCATATGTGTTAGAAACAGATTATTCTCCCGAGGAATTATGGCTTAATTCTTCCTCTTTACTTATGATGGCACAAAATGTTCGTTTAGGATTAGATGAGTATATTACTAGTACTTATCTTAAGAAGGATATCGATGCTGCTTATGAAGATTTGAAAGTTGAGCTTTCAGAACTCGATGCAGATTATAGATTAGCGGTAGAAAATGCTAGTTCTCATACTATTGTAGTTGCTAACTCTGCACTTAAATATCTTGAAAAATTTGGATTAACTGTTATTTGTATTGATAAAGATACTAGTTCTAAAACTATTAGTGATACTGAGAGCATGATTCAGAATGGCGATATCAGTTATATTTATTCTTTTGAGGGTGAGGCTTTAAATGATGTTGCTAAAAATTTACTTACTACTTATTCTGATTTAAAAAGGCAGAATCTTCATAAATTGAATAATCTTTCTGATGAAGATAGAACTAATAAACTTACATATATCAATATCATGAATAACAATCTTGATTTGATAAGACAAGAATTATATCAATAAAGAAAACATCTCAAATGAGATGCTTTTTTTATAAGTATTAAACTAATTATTACTATATGGGATTAATTATATTAATAATACTGATTCTTGCTTAAAATAAACTTTATTGCTAAAAGTAAAGATTAAATTTAATCTTTACTTATACATTATTTAAAACATTGATATCTTCATTGATTAACTGAACTAAAACTTCTAAGTTATAGTTTTCAAAACGCTTTTTTATCTTCTCTTTTGGTATAAAAAATAATTCTAAACGGTCTATTAATAACTTATCTATTACTTCTATTTTAATCGATAATAGATATTCTATTACTTCTTTTACATTTTCTTGTTTTGTTAAGCAATAAAAGCAGGTGCTTTCTTCATAGTTTTCTTTTAGCTTTTTTATTGTATCTTTTGTAATACCACAGTCTAATAAAAAGTTCATGTTACACCTCTTTCCATCCAGTTGCTTGTTTTATATCAACTACTAATTTTTCATATTCTTCTTTTGTTATAATTTTGTTATAGCAGATTGCATAAAGTAGTGCATCTAAGGTATTTCCTAAACTATTCTTACATAGTGCATCATATATTCTTAGTGTTTTTAATTTTGAAATCTTTAAACCATTGATGTCATATAATAACGTTTCATTGCTATCACTGAATTGATTTAGACTTATGATTTCTTCTCTTGCAAATATATCATCAGAAATCTTATTATATAAAGATTGTTTTGCTGCTATTTCATAATCTTTTTCTTTAGCAAAAACTGGCTTTTGATGATGTGTAATAACAAGTGCACTTTCTTTATCGTGAATACCTTGATAGTCGATATTACTGTGGGTCATCTCTTTACGTAAGCTCAGCTTTTTCACACCATTTGATACTGTCAAGCGAAATGCATCGTTTTTTCGTTCTTTTTCTGATTTGTATAATTTATAAAATAAAATTGCTTGATTTGATATATGAGAAGTCAAGATACTTAAATTACTTTTGATGTATTGTAAGCCTAAAGAATGATTTTCAATCCATAAATCAATAACCTCTGGAATATTTTGTGACTTTAATGCTGTTATAAAATCGTCTAATAATGCATTTTCTTGCATATTACTATATAATCCATAACATTCCAGCCAGTCTAAGTTTTTATGCAATCTATCATTTGTTATTAGTAACAAGTCTCTTCCTTTACTAATAACTGTTGAAATGCTTATTCCATGTTCTACTAAAAGAGAAATGTTTTTAGGAAAATCTTCTAATCTTCCTATTTTGTATTTATCCTCATATAAATAGTCATTTGGTATAAAGGCACATATTAGATCTTTTAAATCTCTAACATTTATTCCTCTCTTCTGAGCATATGTTGTTGTTTTTTCAATAGTTGTTTTGGTTGTAGCAATTAAATATGTGGTTAATAATAATCCTTCTTTTTCTTCGTCAAACTTAGGAAAATCTAGTTTTTGCATTGTAGATAATACTTCTTCCATGTTTTTGATGGTTCCATATTTTATTAATTTATCTTGCAATTTGTCATTTAATTTATTCAAGGAATAGCCATAGTGATTAAGCATAGTATTTAATTCTTTAACTGCTACTTTTGAAATCTTGATATTTTTTTCTTTTCCTTTTATTATTTCTTGATTATATTTAATTAATATTAATAGCATCGTTTGTTTTTCGACTTCTGTTATATTACTATCTTGAAATAATTGTAGAATAATATCTACATCAGTAATCAATTCATTTGTATTAGGATTTTTTATTTTATATAATAAACTCTTATACTTGTTTGTTATTGTTATAATACGTTTATATTCTGGATCAAGTTCTTGCTGCTCTATGTTTTTTCTCTCAATATATTTTTCTAAATTATCTATAAATGAAGATGTGATTGCTAATTGATTAGGGGATAAGGTATAACTTGTTTTTTCCTTTTGGTTTAAGGTCAATAAAACTTTAATTATATCCAGCTCTTTTTTCATAGTTTCTTTTTCTTTATCTGTAATCTCAAAGTTATCTACTATATCATTTAATTTTGAAAGTTCTATTTTTGTAATTTCATTTATGTCGTTTCTCATATTATTTAGTATTTCTATTTTATCAGGCAGATTTTTATCTAGATGATTATTGTATTCTTTTATCGTTTTTTTCTTTTCACTAATTGTACTTTTTAATAAATTAATTAAATTATCTGTCATATTGTCACCTACTTCTATCTATATTTCTGCAAATAGAAACCGATTTTTTTCTGCTCTTTTTGATACTTGAAATTTATCTGTTGGATAAGTTATTTTAATTGAAAATTGATTTTCTAATTTTTTAACAGAAGCTTTAATTTTATCAATATTTTCTTTCTTTACTTTTGCTATTTTTCTTTCTGGTAAACATGATCTTACGTTACTTAAGTTTTCTAACTTTTGTTTTTCTATTATTAGATTTTTTTTAAATATAAACAATAAAATAGAAGTTTTTTCATTTTCTGATAAATGAGCATATTGTAAACCTTCGTAGAAGCTGTCAATATTTTCTGCTTCTACCTGGTCTTTTAAATAATCTTTTACAATGGCTATTTTATTTAACATTTCTTCTTTTTTGACTGTTGTTTGTTTTAATGCTTCATTTTTAATTAATTCATTATATGCTTCTGCTATTTTTACGCGATACTCTTCTAATTTTTTTGTTATTTCTTTATATTGTTCTGCGTGCTCATATCCTATCTTTTCTAAGTAATATAGATTTTTTATTTCAGATTTAAAAGATGCAATTATTTTATCTTCTTTTAGTGTATACTTTAACATCATATTAAAGTTTTTTTCAGCTTCAGTTTCGTCTTTGTTTCTACCATCATAATATGGAAAATTGATAACACTGTTTTGAGTAATATCTAGCATACCTTTAATATAGTTTAATAGATTGTCTTCTTTTTTTATAATTTCTAAATTCTTTTTGTATGAACGCTCTTGGTCCTCAATATCTAGTTTTAGCTTTTCAACAATTTCTCGTTCTTGCATCGCTAGCACCCCTATTCTATATTCTACAAAAGAGTATAGCATATTTTTTATGGATTGAAAATATCTTTTAAATAAAAAAGTAGCTTTATGCTACTATGTTTGAAAACATTAAATTTTTTTCTATATGATTTATTATTCTTTCGGCTTTAGAAAATGAATTATTATCATAACTAATTATCAGTAAATATAATCTATTATTTTGTATGGCTATATAATTTTGAATATTTACTCCCACTCCATTACATTCTAGTGTTTCCCAGTTATAGTGATTAATATTAGAAGCTTGTAGATTGCCGCAGGAATAAGAACTAGAAAAAGATGATTTATATGTATTTGCATAATCACTAGCAGATATATTATATCCTATATCATAATTTATTAAGCCTATCACTATATTTTCTTCGTTTGACATATAAGCTTTTTCGTAGTTTTCCAGTGTAATTTCTTTATATTCATCTGGAATAAAAACATCTAATCCTGAAATGTTTATTGTTTTACCTGAAATATTGTTATCAAAATAATCTATATAGTTATCTTCTATTATAATATCACTATCTTTATTAACCTCTTCTTTTACTTCGTTTATGAAAGCATATGTGAAAATAGCAAACGTTATTATAATAATAAATAGAACATATATTCCTATAGTGATTCCTATAATTGCTCCATTACTAATTCCCTTAGGGGCTGCTTTATATTTTTTTTCATTTGTTATATACAAATAAAAGTTAGATATCGCAACATTTATGTATGGCATAATCCAAATTGTTAACAGTCCAAGTGTAAAAATACTTAATAAATACCATCCAGCAAAACTTAATATTAAAGCATAGTATGCTACTTTTTTACCTTTCGTAACACTTATTGCTTTTTTTATTGCCTGTCTTATGGAAATATTTGTATTATCAATCATAATGTAGATAAACATCACTAGTATTGGGCTTAGATATATTGTTAATATTAGATATAAAATAATACCAACAACTGGAATGTATGTTAACAGTTCCAATAAAAGATATATTAAAGTATTTATTCCTAATATTTTGAGATATATAGTAATTTTTTGAAATGGATACTTAAACATACTACCAATACTTGTCTTTTTATCTCTACTAATATCTAGGCTTATTTTGTTCATACCTAAAGTGAAATAAAGAATAACTGACATAAAAATAATATATATTATTAATGATTTTAAAAAACCACTAGTTGAAAGATTTAATGAATAGTTTGTGCCTCCTGAACTAGCAATTGCTTTTTCACCAAAACTGAGCACTACTACTATTAAAGTTATTATGACTGTTGTAAACATAATAATGTTGCCTAAATATAATGGATCTTTATTTTTCTCCATAGCATCTTTTTTGATACTTTTTCTTATAATAGAATTATGGAGAAAACTATTATTTTCTTCTACTGTTATTAATTCTTTTTCACAGGAAGAACAAAATTTACTATTATTATCATTTTTTCTTCCACAATGACTACAATACATATACATAACTCCTACTCTATACTTATAGTTTTAGTATAGCATAGTTTTTATGTTTTCTAAAGATTTTTTAATTATCATTTATTGCTTGAGATAATTTTTTAAATAATCCTGTCATAGTTTTATTAAATCCTTTTTCAATTAAAGACGATACTTTTAGTCCTAAAGATGAAAAAATATTGTTATAGTTTTTTGTTTCTTTCAGATAGTTAGATACATCTATTTCTTTTCCTGCTTTTATATCTTCTTCAAATCTTTCCATTGCTTCTTCTGTCAGAATATTTTTTTTACTTTCTGTGTACTTGTAATAGCCTGTCATGTTACTAATGTATAGACCTAAAAATAAAACTATTAATGATATTATAATAAACTCTCCTATTTTTTTATAATTCATATTCCTCTATCACCTCCAAAAAACACTCTGAAAATGCTAAAGATGTATTTAGTACTTCATCTATTCTATTATCTGGCCCTCCCATTTCTACTAAAATTGTGTATGGTGAAAAATCTTGATTATATATGCCATTTACTCCTGCGCCTTCTTTTTTATATATCCCCTTGGAAAGTCCAGGATATTTTTCGTTTAACTTATTATTTATTTTCTCTGTGAATACTAAATTCTCTTGATAATTAGGATTTTCTAAACCAATTATAAATAATATCGTTGCATAATCCTTATTTTCTATAGTTACAGTAGTTCTTTCCTTTGGCAAACTATCTCTATGAACATCTATAAAATATTTTAAAGATGAATAATTTCTTTTTGCTTCTTCTAAAAAAACTCGACTTGCTTGATAACTTCCTGCATAATTCCAACCATTTTTATTTAATACTTCTTTAATATTTTTTTCTTCTACAATGGTTTGATAATTTTTTTCTTCAAATTTTTCTTCTAGTATATAATTGTTCATTTGAACTGTTGGCATTATGCTATATTCTACAAAACTACTGGGTGTATATTCTTCTGTTTGATGAGTATTATATATATATATTAGTGGCTTTTCATCATCCTTTTTAATAGTGGGTTGTACTTCTTGTGGTTTTTCTTCTATAATTAATCCTTGATAATTTGATTTAATTAGTGTTTTTACCATCTCTTTTTTTGTTGGGAGTAGTGTTGTTATTATTTTTTTTAAAGTAGAGGTTTTTTCTGTATTTGATAGTAATATTTCAACTAATTCCTTATCATTTAGTTTTATATTAGAATTATCTAAATACTGATATGTCAATACGATTCCTAATATAAAAAGAAGTAAAAAGAAGAATTTTTTTACTTTTTTCTTTTTGGAAGTTGGTCTTTTGAAAAATCTCTTTTTCATATTATCACCATACTTACTATACCTTTTTTTTATTTCTTATTTTGTCGGATTGAAGTGTGAGTGTAGACTTTTATTAATCATATTAGCTAATAATATACTAAGTTTTTCTATTAAGTAGTCTATTTCCTTTGGTGTTACCATCATATTATAATTTACTGGTAATAAAACTTCTAATATCAACGATTTTAGCTCTTGCTCATCTAATAAACCTACCATTCCTAGCAAATCCTCTTTTTGTTCTTTACTTAATTCTTTTTTATGATTTAGATAGTTTTGACTAGTACTTGGAACTAGTTTTAATCTTTCGTTGTCTTTATTTTCTAATTGATAGCTTATTTTTTTTAGTAATAATTGTAAAGTGTTTTCTACTATTGTTGCTCCATCAACCACAGTCGGAACTCCAATTGCAATTACAGGTATATTTAAGGTATCTTTACTAATTTCTGTACGATTATTGCCTACTCCACTGCCTGGAGATATCCCAGCAGAAGTAATTTGAATGGTCTTGTTTAATCTTTCAATAGAACTAGATGCTAAGGCATCTATTACGATTAGTAAATCCGGTTGTATCTTTTCTTTTATTCCCTCAATTAAATCCTTTGTCTCTATTCCAGTTACTCCTGTAACACTAGGCTTGAAACTTGCAACATTCCTATACCCTTCTTCCACATCTCCTAGTGAAAATAAATGTCTCGTTACTAATACATGGTCTATTGTCTTTGGTCCTAATGCATCTGGAGTTGAGGATTCGTTTCCTAAACCTATCACAAGAACTTTTGCTTCTTCTCCTATTTTTAATTCATTTAATATATCCTTCATTGTTTTAATAGCAATTTCTTCTATTTGTTTGAAGTTATTTTTATCGGTGATATCTGTAAAAGTAATTGTTTTATAGATACCTTCTTTTTTGTTCCATTTTCCTTTAGTACTTTTATCTATCACTACTTCTTCTACTGTTATATTTTTTGTTTTATTTAATGTTTTGATAGTAATTTCCGAATTTTTTTCTCTAGCTATTTCTTCAATTACTAAGTCTGTTCTAAATCCATTGTTTTTTAAATCTATTGTATGCATAATGTTCACCTAATTTTAATATTTGCAAATAAAGAAAAAATATTTGCTTTTTGAAAAAAAATTTGATAGAATTAATATGTTTATAAAAGTGAGGTGAAAATATGCCAAATATAGCAAGTGCTAAAAAAAGAGTGCGTTCTAATGCGAAAAAAACAAATGTAAATACTTTAGTAGTTTCTAGTATGAGAACTGCCATTAAAAATTTCGAAAAAGAAATTAAAGCTGGTAATAAAGAAGCAGCTAGCACTAATTACAATATCGCAATTCAAAGAATTGACAAAGCAATGACTAGCGGTAAAGTTCATAAAAATAAAGCTGCACGTTTAAAGTCAAGATTAACTAAGATGAAAAATGTTATGTAAATCAATCAAGTTATTGGTTGATTTTTTATTTACTTTTCTTTTTAAGCACGATAGAATTAATTTAGTATAAAATCATGCTAATGGAGGAATTATGAAAAAATCTTTGGTTATTTTGGGTATTACATTAATTATTATGGGTGTGTTATTTTTATATAAAGAAGATTTACAAAAAATATATTACCAAGTTCTTAGGATTTTTACTCAAGAAGATTTAGTGTTACAAAAAAATGAATATTATAGAGATTATAGTTTTGATTTTGTACAAAATACTAATCAACTTGAACCAAAAAACAGACAAGATCTTTTAAATGTTTTTTATACTATTATTAACTCAGGTGCTGATGTTTTTACCTTTTATTGCCCTAGTAGTTATTCTGGTTGTTTAGATGAGGTAGAAAATATTGCTAATGATCAAGATTTACTTTCTCATATTAATAATTTTGTTCATCCATTTAATGGCTTTAATCATATTGAAACGCAATATGATTCTTTAGGAAAAGTTACTATACATATTAAAAAAAGTTATTCCCAACAACAGATTAAAAAAATTGAAGAGAGAGTTAATGCTTTATCTCAGGATTTAATTATTTCTAGTGATAGTGATATTAATAATATTCGTAGAGTGCATGATTATATTATCAACAATAGTGTTTATGATTCTGATCGGAGTGATTATAATATTACTACTTATAATTCTGATATTGCTTATGGACCTTTATTTCAAGGGTATGGAATTTGTGGGGGTTACACCGATGCTATGGAGTTGTTTTTAGAAAATATGGGAATAAAAAGTTATAAAGTCTCTAGTGAACAACATGTATGGAATGCTGTATATCTCAATGGAAAGTGGATGCATTTAGATCTTACTTGGGATGATCCGGTTGTTTCTAATGGTGAAAATATATTAGAACATAACTTTTTTTTAATTGATACACCTACCCTTTTGACCTTAGAACAAACTGAACATAATTTTAATCAAAGTATTTATAGTGAATTAAAAGAAGCCTAATTGGCTTCTTTTTTTATTATATCTGAGTATATTTCATTAATTGTTTCTTCAAAGTTATTAAAGTTTACATTATACCAATTAGTATTAAATTGATGATTAAAGAATGTATATTGCCTTTTGGCATAATGTCTAGAATTTAATTTAATTTCTTCTTTTACTTGCTCTATAGACTTTTTATCTTCTAGATATCCTTTAAATTCTTTATATCCGATTGCAGTATTTAATACTCTAGAAGATTGATATAATTCTTTTAAAGATAATATTTCATCTACTAATCCTTCTTCTATCATTTTATCTACTCTTTTGTTGATTCTATCATAGATAATATCTCTAGGAGCAGTTAGACCAATTATATATAGTGGATATAGACATTTATCTTTCTCATTTGTTATTTCTTCTTGGTTTTCATACTTATTTAACGTACGAACTAATCGTTTTCTATTATTTAAATGTATTTTTGTGTCTTTATCATATTCTTTTATTTTATTTAAAATGGCTTCATTAGTTAAATCTTCATAATCATTATTTGTAGTTCCAGTTGTAAATATGTAGTTATATAGAGCAGCTTTTATATAAAGTCCTGTTCCCCCCACGATGATAACTCTTTTTCCTTTTTGAGTTATTTCTTCTATTTTTTTTCTTGCATCTTGTTGATAATCATATACACTATATTCTTCAATTGGATCTTTAATATCAATTAAATGATGTGGAGCTTCTTTTTGTTCTTCTGGTGTTGGTTTTGCACTACCAATATTAAGCTTTTTATATATTGCTACTGAGTCACCATTAATAATTTCACCATCTAGCTTCTTTGCTAGCTCAATACTTAATTTTGTTTTTCCAACTCCTGTTGGACCAATAATTACAATAATTGGTTTCATGTATCTACCTTCTTTTTGTATATAATACTGCGGCATCTGTAGAACCTAATGTACCTGTACAACTTTCAAAAAAAACTAGATCTAATTTTCCCTCTTCTGCTGGAGTTGTTTTTCTAATGGATTTTACTACTTTTGATAAATCATATCCTACATTTTTATTATCTGGTGTCATAATATCTTTTTGATTGAAAGAATATAAATAGAATAGTTGTAGGATTCCGTCATTGTTTAGATGAGTACTCCAATTTGGAATTTGTGCTTCCAATAAATCATAAGCTGTTTCTTTTTTGTCTTTAAAATAATCTAACATCTGTAGCACATTAGAAAAGCATATTCTATCAAACTTTTCCTCTCCTATAGCTTCATCCATTTTGAAAATATTTCCTTCTGTTATTGTTAAAGATTCGGGATTACCTAATTTTTTTCTTAGTCTATCGTAAGATTTTTCATTCTGTAAATAATAATTGCATGCTTCTATTCTGCCTCTATTAAATTGTTCATTGGAATAAGTTATGCCTTGTTCTTCCATGAAAGCTCTTTTACTCATCACGGCTCTATATAAGTCTTTGCGCCCATGAGATAATATTAATTTTGATTTCATTGCACAATATTTTTTTGTGTTTGTATTAATATCTAATACCCTTACTGTTTTTGCGCCTAAGGCCAAGGCATTATACGCTTGATCAAGAGAAGAACCAACCGTTAATACATTTTTTCCTTCTAAATCCAATTCTTTCATATATCCCTGAATGTTTTCTGTTGTAAAAGGATATACTTCTTGATATACTTTTTTATCACTAATACTCATACCAACACTCCCCTAAATTGTTGGTATATTATAACATTTTTTTATATTTTAGTCAAGAGAACGTTTAAACAGCTTTTCTAAATCATACTTTGTATAAGTAATAATTGTTGGACGTCCGTGAGGGCAAGTAAATGGATTTTCACATTGTCTTAGTGTTTCAAGTAGCCATACTTGATCGTCATAGGACAAATAATCATTAGCTTTTACAGACATGCGACAAGCCATAGTTGCAGCCATTCTCCAAACGAATTGATCAAAGTCAAAGTTTTCCTTACTAATGATGATATCCACAACTTTACGAATACACTCTTCTGCGACATCATCAGGTATCCAGTTTGGATGACTTCTAATAATAATAGTATTCATACCAAATTCTTCTGCTTCAAAACCATAGTCTTTTAAAATATCTAAATGGTTTTTAACAATTAAAAATTCAGTTGATGTTAATTCAATTTTTATTGGAATTAATAGATCTATTGGTATTGCTTTTTCTTTTAATGAGTTTAATACTTTTTCATAATTAATTCTTTCTGCAGCAGCATGCTGATCTATTATGTACATTCCATCTTCATTTTCAGCAATAATATAAGTAGAATAAACTATTCCTCTAGGAATCATCTTTTTAATTCTTGGAGAAGATTCTATTTCTTCTTCTTTTGATTCTTTTACTACTTCTTCTTGATTTTCTGCTACTACAAAAGAATCTTTACTCTCAGAAAAATCTAACACCGTTTCTTCATAAGTTGGTTTAGGAGTTGGTTCTTCCTTTTTAAAGGCATTATATAACGGAATTGTTGTCTCTCTTAAGGCTTCTTCTGTTCTTGTGCTTATTGTTGGAATTAATGTTAATGTTTTTAATTCCTTTGATACTGTGTCAAATACTAAGTCTTTTAGAGTGTCTATTTTAGAAAATTTAATGTCCATCTTAGTTGGATGAATATTGATATCTATTAGTATAGGATCTACATCTATATTTAATACAATGATTGGAAATTTATCTTTTGGAATATAAGTATGATAAGCATCAGTAATAATTTTATTTAGTTCATTATTCTTAATTACTCTTCCATTTACTAAAGTTGTAATAGCACTACGATTACTTTTAGTCATTTCTGGATAAGAAATATATCCATGTATGTAGTAATCGTCATTTTCACCAGTTACTTCTATCATCTTTTTGGTGATATCGGCACCATAAATCTGATAAATTACTTTTCGTAAATCACCTTTCCCATCTGTATCTAGTAGAACTTTATCATTATTAATTAAAGTGAATTTTATATTTGGATATGATAGTGCCATTTTATTTACATATTCTGTGATATTTGCTAATTCAACATATAAATTTTTCAAATATTTTAACCTTACGGGAGTGTTATAAAATAAATCTTTTACTGTAATTGTTGTTCCTTGCTGTAAATCGCTATCTTCTATATGCATATTTTTTCCACCTGATAAAGTAATATATGTTCCAACTTTACCATTTGAAGTTTTTAATTCTATATTTGAGACAGATGCAATGGAAGGTAATGCTTCCCCTCGAAAACCTAATGACTCAATATTAAATAAATCATCTAAATTCTTTAATTTTGATGTTGCGTGTCTTGAAAAAGCTAGCGTTGCATCATCTCTATCCATTCCAATTCCATTATCTGTAACTTTTACCTCTTTTACACCTGAATCAATTAATTCTATTTTTATTTCATCGCTTTCTGCATCTATTGCATTTTCTACTAATTCTTTTACGACATTCATTGTTTTTTCGACTACTTCTCCTGCAGCTATTTTGTTAGCTAGAATTTCATCCATCACTTTTATCTTACTCATTTATAATCCTTACTCCTTTGGATATGTTTGCTTATAACTATGACCTGCAGCACAGTTTACTTCAACTGTATATCTATAATCTTCCAATCCTACAGTAGAAGTAGATGTTTTATTTATGACAGTAACTTTTCCTGTGCACATAGCATCATCTTTGTATGGATCAGTTGGTCTTTTTATTCTTTGGTCATTATATAAAGTATCAATTGTTACAGATATACTTTCATTTTTGTTTAACATTATATTATTATCCATCATATACATAACCATTCCATCATAGGAGCTAGAGGCAATTGTTTCCATAGCCTGTTGTTTACTATTAACAAGGTGTCTAAATAATGCACCTACTGTTATTACTATAAGAATACCTAAAATTGTTATTACGGCTAATAATTCCACCAATGTAAAACCTTTCTTGTTTAATTTTTTCATAAATTCACCCTCTCTTAAGTATTTTTCTATATTTCTTTCAAGTATCTTACAAGATTTTCAGCAACATCCCGAGATACTACGGCCGATAAGTCATCTACATTTGCTTCTTTTAATTTTTTCAGTGAACCAAAATGTTTTAATAATTCTTTTTTTCTTACTTCTCCAACTCCTGGAACTACATCTAAAACACTTGATAACATTCCTTTTGATTTTATGTTTCTATGATAGGTAATAGCATATCTATGAACTTCTTCTTGAATCCTAGTAAAAAACAAGAATAAATTCGAATCTTTTTCTATCTTTAAAACTTCATATTTATCATTCATAATGTAACTTGTTTTATGATTAGCGTCTTTTACAAGACCAATAATTGGAATATTTAGCCCTAATGAATCGATGATTTCTTTAGCTATACTAATTTGTAATTTTCCTCCATCCATGACAATCAAATCAGGTTTTTCTAAATTCTCCATTAATACTTTGTAGTACCTTCTATACAATACTTCTTTCATAGCATTTAAATCATCTTTTACATCTATTGATATCTTAAATTTTCGATATTCATTTTTTAGTGGTAAAAAATCTTCAAATACAACCATGCCACCTACATAAAAGGTTCCAAATAAATGCGAGTTATCAAATGATTCCATTCTGGATACAGAATCTAGATGCAATAACTTTTTTAATTCATTGATTGCTTCCATACGTAAATTGTCATCTTTTTTTAATGTTTCTTCTTGCAAAACAAGTTGCTCTTTAGCATTTTCTTTTGCTAAATCCAAAAGTCTTTTCAATTTTCCTTTTTGAGGTGTGTAAGTTTTTATATCAAAATAATTACTTATTAGTTCAGCATTTAACTCTTCTGGCAGATATAACTCTTTAGGTAATATTCCTTGTTTATCATAAAATTTAATTATATATTCGGTTATTTCTTCTATTGGGTCAATCATTGTTTGAACAATCTCGTTGTGTCTTCCAAATAGTAAACCATCTCTAATGAAGAATAATTCAATTGATAAATAATTTTCGTCTTTGTAGTAGTTTATTAAATCAAACTGATAACTTTTATTTAAATCTATTTTTTGTTTACGTAATGTAATATTAATGTCTTCTAACATATTTTTTAGTTCTAGTGCTCTTTCGTAATTCATGGAGTCACTTGCTTTTTGCATTTCTCTTTCTATTTTTTTAGTAATTTCTTTTGAATCACCTTTTAAAAAGGAAATAATTTCTTTTTTCATTGAGGTGATAGTTTGTTCATCTACTTCTTTTACACAGTAACCTAGACATTCGTTAATATGATAATAAAGACATAACTCTTTTTTTAACTTTTCACATTTTCTCAATGGGTAAATTCGGTTAATTATTTCTACTGTTTTTCTTGCAGCTGCTACATTGGGATATGGTCCATATAAATAGTCTTTAGTTTTTTTTCTCTTGGTGTTTCTAACAATTTTTAATCTAGGATATTTTTCATTTGTTAACTCAATATATGGATAAGTTTTATCATCTTTTAGTAAGATATTATATTTAGGGTCATATTTTTTAATTAAAGTAATTTCTAGAATCAATGATTCTAATTCACTTGATGTTACAATATATTCAAAATCATCAATATCTTCTACTAGCATTCTAGTTTTCCCAGTTACCGTTCCAGTAAAATAACTTTTTAATCTATTTTTTAAATTTTTAGCTTTTCCTACATAAATGATTATGCCATCTTTATTTTTTATTTGATAACTTCCGGGTTTTGTAGGAACTAAATCTAGTTTTTCTTTAAAGTTTTTCATATGATCACCAACAATTCTAATTTATTATACCTTAAAATTAAAAAAATAAAAAGAAGATTTCTCTTCCTTTATTGATATTTTTGCATTGCCTTCATCATTTGATTAATTTGTTTTTGATTTGGTTTTCTACCCATTTGCATCATTAACCCTTTTAGCATTTCCTCAGTAATAGGAGGATTATCTTTTAAATATTTTTTCATTAATTTTCTCGCTATAAAGACTCCGATAATTAAACCAATAATCAATCCTAATAATACCATTAATATATCATGTAACATAAATTCATCTCCTTACTACATAACATTTTACTAAAATTTTTACTATTCTACAAGTTATATTGTTTCTTTTTCTTCAAATTGTTCTAGAAAAAAGTAATCTTTATATTTAAATTCACATACAAATAATCTTGGGTTTATCTGATTTAAATAATGAAAAAAGGAAGAAGATAATTGCTCTGCTTCTATTTTTATATAGCTTTTTTTGACTGTTAATCTACTTATCTCATCTCTATATAAATTATTATAATAATGAATATCTTTTCTTTTTGAATATGGAATATCTTGGTGAAGTTTTAGAAATAAATATCTATCAATTTTGGTCTTTTCTATAGGATTGATTAACTGTTTAAAAAGATGATAACCATATTCTACTTCTTCTTTTTCTAAATAGTATATTTCTTTTAAAATATTATATAATATGCGTTCGTTTCCTTTATATAAATTTATAAATTGTTCTTTTATATCAAAAATAAAATAGACTCTCATAGTATCACCTAGAATCACTATACGCTATGTTAGAGTCTATTTTTGTCGATTATTTTAATAAGTTTTCTACTTTTTCTTCCAAGGTATCGATGTCAAAACCATATTTTTTATATACATCATCTTTTGATCCACTGGCTCCATATTGATCTAAAGTAATTAAGTATTTTTTATTAAATACAATACTATTCCATGACAGTGATGATGCTGCTTCTATTACAATTTTTCTTACTTCTACTGGTAATATAGTATCAATATAATCTTGATCTTGTTCTAAAAATCTTTTGATACATGGCATAGATACTACTCTTACATCCATTCCTTTTGTTTTTAGACGTTTTGATATTTCTAATGCCAAATGAACTTCTTCTCCAGTTGCGATTAGTATTCCAGATAATTTTCTTTCAGAATCATAGACTGTGTAACCGCCCTTTGCTACTTCATTTATTTTGGTGGTTTCTAAAATAGGAAGGGAGTTTCGTGATAATGAAATTACTGAAGGGCCACTTTCTTTTTCGAAGATGGCACGATAAACGCCTATTACTTCATTGGCATCTGCTGGCCTAAAGACTTCTAAATTTGGTGTTGCTCTTAAGGAAACTAGCTGTTCTATCGGTTGGTGAGTTGCTCCATCTTTTCCTACACTAATAGAGTCATGTGTAAAGATATATGTCACTGGTAAGTTCATCATGGCAGACATTCTAATGCTTGGTTTTAAATAATCACTAAAACTTAGGAATGTCGCACCATAAGGATGGTATCCACATAAAGCCAAACCGTTTAATATTGCTCCCATGGCATGTTCTCTTACACCAAAGAAAATGTTTTTTGCAATTGGATTTTCACTAGAAAAATTTCCTACTCCTTCAATATAAGTTTTTGTTGGCCCAAAAAGGTCTGCACTGCCACCTATAACACTTGGGTACTTATTAACAATAGTAGTTAAAATTTTTCCAGATGTAACTCTAAGTGCTTCCTCTTTTTCTTGTGGTGGTTCATAAATAATATCTTTTATATCGAACGACTTATTTCCGTTTATAAAGTTTTCTAATAAAATTTTATCTTCATCTTCCATTGTTTCTATTGTTTTGTTAAACTTTTCTGTAATATTTTTGCAACGATTATTGATAAATGTTCTAAAATCATCTACTGTAATTTGTGATATTGAAAAAGGAATGTCTCTGATTTGCATTTTTTCTTTTATACTCGTAATTTCTTCTTTATTTAATGGTGTTCCATGAACTAAATGTGTTCCTTCTAATTTAGAATATTTGCCAATAGTTGTTTTTATTTCAATTAATGTAGGTTTGTCTATTGACGTTTTTGCATCTTCTATTGCTTTTGTAATAGATAATATATCATTACCATCTGCGACTGTAATTACATTCCAACCTTGTGCTATAAAACGCATGGCTACATTTTCAGTAAAACAATCAGTTGTTGCACCATCCAAACAAACATTGTTAGAATCATATAAAACAATTAGTTTATTTAATTTTAGAGTTCCAGCTAGAGAAGCAGCTTCATAAGATATTCCTTCCATTAAGTCGCCGTCACCACACAAAACATATGTATTGAAATCAATAACTTCTTTTTTTCCTTTATTAAATAGAGCACTTAAATTTCTTTCTGCAATAGCCATTCCTACCGCAGTAGCAAATCCTTGACCTAAAGGTCCGGTTGTAGTTTCTACCCCAACCGTCTTTTTATATTCCGGATGTCCTGGTGTTTTTGAGTCTATTTTTCTAAAGTCTTTTAAATCCTCTAATGACAATGGATATCCGGCCATATATAATGTTGCATATAATAATGCAGATCCATGTCCTGCGGACATAACAAAACGATCTCTATTATAAAAGTCTGGGTTTTCTGGATCTATTTTCATATGATGAGCAAATAAACTATATATTATTGGTGCTGCACCTAATACAATTCCCGGATGACCACTATTAGCTTCATTAATCATATCAATTCCTAAAGAACGTATTTGATTAACAATTTTTTCTTCATTTATTTCACTTTCTTCCCTTTTTGGCGTTACCATATAAATCACTCCTTTTAAATTATTATATCATGGAAAAAATTTTTGACCAACTCTTTTAAATTTCCCTACCTTTATCGCTGCACCAGTAAATTATCTGGGTTTCTATAAATACAAATAATATACCCGTTATGATTATTTTTATTCCAAAGAAATTGGCTCCCAATAATAAAATTGCAGAACATATTATCCATAGTATTGTTGTTGTCGAACATTTTTTATTTACCTTATGACAAAATAAAGCTATTACATCATAGCCTATTGTTGATGAATTTTCTTTTAAGCAAAGATAATGACCTAATCCAATTAGTACTCCAGCAATTAACAGACTATTAATTGTACTTGTTGCTATTACTACTCCTGTCCAATTGAAAAATATAAAAAAGCTGATGTAACATAAACTACTATATAATGTTTTTAAAAAAAAATATTTACCCATAGTTATGTAACTAAACATTAATATAAAGAATGTCAAAAAGCATATTGTATAAGTTAGATTGCTATTTAAATAATGTGATAATAACAATGCAGTTGAAGTAATACCTCCATCTACAATATTATTAGGCATAGCAAATAATGTATATGCTGATGTTATTAATAAATTACCCGATGCTATCATTAATAGGCTTTTTATCTTTTGCTCCATACTTATCACACCTTACTTATATTTTTTAGTATATCATTAATAATTAATTATTTTTTTTATTTTCAATCTTTGATTGTTAAATTATGTCAAATTTTATAAATATAAGTATTTTTGATTTATCTTTTTTTTCATAAAAAAATCTCTCCTTTTTTATTATGGAAAGATTTCTATTTATATACAACTCATAGCAATTTAAACATTATAACCAACTAAATATATTAAACCGTATTCCATATCCAAGAGTTAAGGAATCAAAACCAAAAGTAGTTTTAGAATCATCTAATTCAAATTTAAGTTCAGGACTAAATTCATTATCAATATCAACGCTATCATTAGAATCAACAACTTCATCAGTA